>JAGABX010000002.1 GCA_017614395.1 Eubacterium sp. | reverse complement strand
GTCATCATTTTGTTTTCCTCCTTATTTATTATTCACCTGCCACCGGGGAACGGTCGGAGTGATCCTGAACCCAAGTGGTGGTATCAATGCTTGATATAATACCACAAACGTTTTATTTTGTAAAGAGTTTTTTTATTTCCTCCTCATCAATGGAAATGTCAAGGTTTTTTTCAAATATTTTTTTCTTTCACAGGTAATGTCTCGAATTTTCTCGAAAGCATAGGATTTTAGGCTTGAAATGTAGATTTTTCAGAAAAACAGCACGAAAATAAAACCTAAACAGAGATTTTAGGCGTCAGGCGATCTTTGCCAACTCTTCCTCGAAAAGTTCATCAGCTGACCGGTAGTCGAATAGTTTCCTCGGATAGGCGTTGATCCACTCCTCAATCCGATCGACCTCTCGCTGGGTGAGATAATCAAGGTCAGTACCCTTTGGCACGTGGCGCCGAATCAGTTTGTTCTGATTCTCGTTGGATCCTCGCTCATAGCTCGAGTAAGGATGGCAATAATACACCTTCGTCCTTTTTCTTTTATTCCGGCGTGATGACTCCATTCCCTCGTAATCTTGGAACTCCGAGCCATTGTCTACCGTTATTGATTTGAATATTTCCCGAAACCTCTTATCGCCTGTTCTTTTTTCCAGGCGGTTGAGTGCTCTCACAACCTCTTTCGTTGTGTGGTGCTTCAGCAGGAAGATGATCTCTTTCCTCGTTTTCCGTTCCGTCAATACCAGCAGCGACTTTTTCGAGACTCCCTGCTTTCCGACCACTGTATCCATCTCCCAGTGCCCGAAATCCTCCCTGCCGTCCACCTCTTTCGGACGCTTCTCGATACTGTCGCCTTTGGATGCCCTTGCCTGCTTCTCGACATGGCGGTATTGTCTCTTTTCGTCTTTCCTCTTGACCGGGAGTTGCTTGTTGGTCAGGTTAAGGAATACGCCCTTGTCGATGTATGAATATAGAGTTGTTGTGCAGATTGTGAACTCAAAGCCCTCTTTTTTCATCTGGGCAAGAGCCGCTGCCGGTGAATAATCATCCTCACAGATAATCTCCTCTATTCGCCGCGCAAACTCGTGTTCTTTCCCTATCTTCAGATCAGGCCCCTTTGCGGCCAGCACTTCGTTCTTGTGCGCCTGGGCAATGTCCGGGCTGTAGCGCTCTTCATATTCTTCCTCGGTCGTTCTGGCGATGAACACGCCTCTTTTCTTCTCTCTATATATAGTAGAAAAATGAAAGCCCAGCTGATCCGCAATCTCTTTCGGTGTGTGACCGGCTTTCAAGAGCGCCTCCATCTTCAGGCGGTCGTTGAATGACATCTGTTTGTGCTTTTTCCCTTTAATGCATCCCATAATATCCCTCACTTTCCGCGCGGGATCATTCGTCAAGTAACCATTCAACCGTTACGCCCAGTGCTTCGGCGAATATCTTTAGCTCGTAATCTGCCACGAATCGGATCCCGTGCTCTATTCTGCTTATACTATCCCGTTCCATCGTTACTCCTTTTGTCTGAATCCTCGCCGCAAGATCACTCTGCGTCATTTTCTGTATCACTCTCGCTTGTCTTATGCGTTCCCCTGATATGTTGCTCTTTCCCTCGAATGTGTATATCTTCACCGCGTCACCCCCTTTTTGTGGAAAAAGTCAAATTTTTTCTTGACATTACCACATCTGGGGCTGTAAAATGTGTTAAAGATACACATTCAATTATAAAACTATGCGAAAGGAGTGGTTCCCATGTTTGAGTTCCTGCGTTCCCTATTTAAGAAAGACCAAAAGCCGGATACTGGCAACCAGCCATCTGTCACTTTTAAAATGACAACCTCCGCATCATTTTCTGTTTCTGAATCTGAAAACGAGTATGCTACCGCTGCCGCCGTGAAAAACTCACCAAAGACCGGTCATCCGAATGACAATTTGAATTATCTGCATTTCGAGGGCACCGGCGTTTTTAAACAGACTGGCCGCTCTCGTAAAGTCAAGGCAGACGCTTTCGATGAAGCTGAAGCGAAAAAAGAGATTGTCATGGATGGTTTTGACTATGATTCCATCGATATCCATGTCGCCGATCCTAAACCGCCCACAGAGGGACAGGTTGAGGCCATGTCGAAACACAATGATTATATTCCTCCTCACATCAGTTCAGTTGATGCGTCCTATCTTATCGACCGTTACATGAACGATGATCCGGAACCGGATCCGCGGCTTCTGGAATATGCCACATCAAGAAAAATCAAATTGTCATACTACATCGGACGCCACGCTCTGCATGATAAGATATGGAAAAATCTCACGCCTCCGGAAAAGTTTGCATTCTTCCTCTGCTGTGTATCAGCTGATGATACCGGCGACTGGAGATTTGACCGGTGGGATGAATTCCTCGAAAAAGGAAAACAGCTGGAAGAGGATCCCAAGTTTATGAAATCATTCAAGGAACATTACTCCATGGGGTTCTTTAATGGTTTTGGCCAGGGGCGTTATCATCAAAGGTCGTGCTATATCATTGCTAAATCCTTGTTGTGAAAAATAGCCGCCCGTCGATATGGCGGGCGGCGTTCTTTGTTTTTAGTGGTGCTTATTCTTCCTTTTTTCTCCAATTTCTGTACTCGCCGGTTTTTACACGGTTGTCTGAAAGAATCTCGTTTTTGTCCACGCACCAGTTTCTGCCAATCTTTATCGCCGTCTTAAATCTTCCCTGTCTTCTTGCTGATTTTGCTGTATCTGTCGGTATGCCGTGAATAGCGGCATACTCAGATAAACTCACGAGGTTTTCAACATTCGTCATCCTTTTCACCTCTTTTCTTCATAATGAGTGCTAGCACAATCTTGGCAATTCCGAGTGTTACGAAAAAAATACCTAAATAATATATCATAGGCTCTTTACACAGATGAGGTTGTGTGTTATAGTAATGGGGAGGGGCGGTGGCTCGCCCCATCCCCTGCTCCTCTTAGAGGAGCTTGTCGAGAACCAGCAAGATGATTCCGACGGTCAGGTCCACGATTGCTGTTACGATTACGGTCGGCCAGTCAACCGTGGACTTTTTCTTATTTTTCTTGCTCATCTGTTGTCCTCCTTTCACTTATTATATTACACCTTTATCGGTTAAATGTCAAGCATTTTTTTTCAAAAATTCGCAAAAAAAATAACTTTTTTTCGTGCGTTCGCCCGGTTTTTCCCTTGAACACAAAAATATCCTCCCCTGTAATAGGGGAGGATAGCAAAAAAGAGGGAAACGATGCCCTACTTGATGGCTTTTTTCATGGCTGCATATGATTTTGGGCCATATATGCCGTCAATCTCCAGCTTGTATGCTTTTTGAAATCTCTTGACCGCCTGCTCTGTTCTCAGTCCGAATTCCCCGTCAACCTCGAGTTTCTTTCCGGAATCATCCTTGATACCAAGGCTGTTGAGATTCTTCTGCAGCTTTGTGACCTCGATGCCCTTGTTACCGCCTTTTCCTTTGTCCTTGCTACCAAATTTGAGAGTAGGCTGAGCGATCTTGCTGCCACGATCTGCGCCCTTGACCACGATGCCGGTATGTCCGGATGTGGTTGTTACAAAAATATCGCCGGTGTAGAGGGTTGTTCCAGGCGTGAACTTGATCCGCTCTTTGAACAGTCCGGTTGCATCCAGCATCTTCGGTTCATCGACTGTTCTCAGGTCGCCCGGATCAATGCCGGTAACATCCGTGATAATTTCTCGAACGAGTGAGGAGCAATCAACCTCGACCTTTTTCTTTGTGTTCACGTCCGGCTTTCCGACGAGTCCGTACCGCTGCCACTGATCATATCCTATATTAGGATTATTGCAGGCGGTCTCCATCTCTTTTGCAAACCCGATGGCGTGCTCTGCGCTTTTCGGGCGGTAGATATAATGATGGCTGAAATAGTTATCCCCAACCTCCTGCATCGATACCTCACCGCGGAAATCCGGCGTTCCCGTCTGCTTCTGGTCGCCTGCTTCGTCTCCGTGTGCGTGACCTTTACTGTCAATTCTTGCGCTACCTATGATTACACTCATGTAACCACCTCCTTATGATTTTGATTTCCACTCTTCGTTTTCGCGGTCGTACATATAATAACCGCTATCATCGATCTCGGTGAATGTTGAACCGTTCTCGATGATAAGGTCATTCCATGTACCGACCGGTTTTGTGTCTGTTTTCAGACCTTTCAGTTCCAGATCGTAAACGCCTTTTCCGGTCGTTTCGTCTTTGTATAAAAAATCGGGATGTGCACACGTGATCATTTTAATCCTCCTCCGTTTAAAAACTCATCCTTATCTGTTCCATCGCCTACCATAATCTGTATATCATCCGGGTTAAACTTATCAATGTTCGTCAGCCTTTTGATTAAGTCAGAAAAATAATTTGATCCACGGCTAAACAGTATGCCGGTCAGGATCGTGTCGACTGTCTGATCTATGTCGATATCCGGATAGAACTGAGACAATGCATCATTGAACAAATGCAGGTGAAAAACAAACGCCAATCCTATTCCAAGGAAGATCGTCACTCCCTGAGTGATCGCCGTCTTGTAATCACCATCTCCAATCAGTTTCATAATCGTCTTGAAATACTCCACGAGGGCCTCACATACGATAGCCACCATGAGAATCAATGCTATTGCTGTCATTTGTTATCGCTCCTTTCTTCCTCCTGCTTCGGAGGCTTGTGTGGTAGATTGCAAACTTCGTTGAACAACCTCTCGGCTGTTCCGTTCCCTCCCCATTCACGGTAAAGGTCATACATATAATGTTCGAGATCTCTGATATCGTCCTGTTCTGCCCATCCTCTCTGAATCCAATACTCGCAGGTCCTGACGATATTAACATAGGTCTGCCCCATTACTGCTCGTTTCATGTTCTCGATGTACTTGTCGACTTTGTTCTCGATTTCATCGATCTTCTTGTATACGTCTGAATCCTTTTCACGCTTTGCTGATTTCCAACTCCAAAATCCAGTCGACCCGAATATGCCGACCAACAATGTGACGGTTCCGGTTATGGCAAATTCCCAACTCATTATTTACCCCCTCCCATCTTTTCAAGCAGCTCAGCTGCTTCTTTTTCTTCCTTATCCACCGCCCGGTACTGCGCCAGCTCTGAGATTAGCTTTTTCAGCAGGTCGACCATCCGATACAGAATGTCGCTTAGCTCCACGGCTATCTCTTCGGCCGGCTTCAGCTCATTAGGAAATGGTATCTGTTCATTTTCCACATCAGCCCTCCTTGTATGCCTTCCCGGTGATTTCTTTGTATTCCTTTTTTGTCAGATCGCCGCTCACTACGAGGGCTTTCAGGTCATCAGCTGACCATATCCCATCATCAAAAAATGTCTTTGCGATCCGGTAGATCCTTGATTTCATTTACACCACCCCCCCCTTGATCTGGTTCAGCAGTATCTCTGCGAGAACCTCTTTCTGAAAGTTTTGGTTCTCGATTGTCACCGCCTGGGCGATCACGTTGAAATCCTCTTTCTTGATCTCGCACTCCTCATAGATCCAATGGGTTTCCTCGGTATCGTTCCCCTCCATGTCCTTATTTGGTATTTCCCGGATGTTCCTCCGGAGATAGACCGTTGTCGGGCTCGACTCCGTGTCCGTCTCTAATGGTCTCTCCGGCTGGTATCCCTCCACTTCTTTCCAGTTCATCCTCTCGCTCCTTTCTGTCATGATTTGAGATTACTTTCCGCAGCCTTTGCGGATATACCTTGCCTTTACAATATTTTTCAAACACATTGTAACAATCGCAGGTCTTCATCCTTGCGAGGTGACTCATCATCTGACGGGCATCATGGACTGTTGCGAATCCTCTCTTCTGAATCACATTCACTTTCCTTGTCGCATGAATCATCACGGTTTTTCTCAATGTCACTCGGTCTCTGTAGAACCGGTACCCGTCGATGTCTAAAAACCTGCCATGATGACTTCCGTCTTTGTCGATCCAGTCCATCCTGAATACTTGATAATTGAATTTCAGTTTGAGGTGCAGCTCCTCATACATGTACCGGCGGATTTCATTCATCGCCCGGTGCACTTTCTTTTTGTTCGATCCAAAAATTACAAAATCGTCCATCAGTCTGAAATAGTGATCTACTCCATCCATCTGTGTAATGTAATGATCCATATCACTCAGATAGAAATGACCATACCAGACGCTTGTCGGATCGCCTAACAGTATTCCACCGTTTGGCGCGTGGTAAATGAACTTATCTGCCTCAATCATGAAATCATCATCGATGATCTTCCTTGCAAGTTTCTTATGAAGAATATCCTGATCAATACTCGGATAAAAACCTTTAACATCACCCTGACCGCAATACTTGGTTCCTTTTGCATCTCTTTTGATACACCGCTCTACAGCTTTCTTGAACTGCGTCTGACCTCTGCCCTCAATACTGCCATATACATGATGATACAAACTTTTCATAATCATCGGCTTTATTCTCTGTACTATCACGTGAGCCATGATCTGATCGTATCGATATTTAGGTTTGGAGATGCATCTTGTCTTATTCTTGGAGCCGTCTCTCACTATATGCGGTGTGTACGGTGTCGGTATATAGCTATGATTCAGCCACATATCCTTGACTATTTCGGTCTCTTCGTCGAGGTTTCCTAATGTTTCCTGCACGTCCTTTCTCTTGTGCTTGTGTTCAGCTGCTTTGATGATCGCATTTTTGATTTCCTCATCCTTGGCAGCCTCCTCGTATTGATGTTTCAGTGTTTTCATTATCTTTCTTATCGCCTAAGTGATTTTCGTTTCCTACTAACCACTCCCTGCACAGCTTAATTTTCCCTCGAAACTAATCGTGTTTCAACGATCTGTGGGGTAATGACCTATGGGTACATTGCGAATAATTGATAAGAATGCGAGGGCCCGATGTTCCAGTTCGCGTTCGAGAACAGATTGTTCACGTTCCAGTACGAAAAGCCGCAATGCGAGCCGTTGTTGCAGTTGCCGCCACGCAGCGAGAAGACCGGCCGAAGCGCACCCATAAGCCCCTGTTATTTTTATCTTTGTGTTGTGGCTTACGCCACGCGGGGGTTGCACCCCCGCATCCCCTGCTTACCGCTACGCGGCGACAGGGCGCTTATAAGAAAGCGAGGGCCCGACGGGCCAGTCCGCGTTCGAGAACAGAGCGTACACGAGCCAGGACGAAAAGCCGCAACGCGAGCCGTCGTCGCAGCAGCCGCCACGCAGCGAGAAGTTTACCTGCGTGGTATTCCACCAGCATCCGTCACACTCGAACGTCGATTCTGATCCGGATACCACCTTTGGCAACATACCATATTCTGTCATCGTGGTCTCTGAGATGTACCCTCCTGATGTTCCTGATATGGTTACACCGGTGTTTCTGTATCCTGTGCCATCCGTGTTGTACGGAGGAAACATCTTGATTTTCAGCACGCCTGCAGTGTCATAGATTGCTCCATAGGTTCGATCCCAGCGATCACCCCAGTAGTTCTCAAGCCACAGCACTTTAACTGCATCATTATTATTCTTGCAAGAGAACATACCCTTGTCCTTCTTGGTTCCGGTTGTCAGCAGACTTGCCGCTCCGGATCCTCCGGAATTGTGACCCTTGCCAAATACCGCATCGCCGTTTGTTGATTTTCCCAGAAGCGTCAGCACATCCCGGATCATCTCATGATTTGAATGATCGTCAAACTGCCAACCGCTGCCGTTTGCCTCAATCTGTGTTTTTTCCGTTGATCCCGTCTCAGAGTTCATCGGAGTCTGACCGGCAAGGCTACGCACCTTTCCGTTGATGCTTGCGCCCTCAAACATAGGCAGATATACCTCGTCGAGGATTGTCTCACCATCATTTGCTGTATGAGCATGGGCCTTGTAATTAGAATCGATCTTTTTGTCTGCGATTTTTACGTACTCATACGCTGTGTCTTCGTATCGATAAAACCACAGCGTCTTGACGCCAACCATCGCATTTCCGTTGAATGATGTGTTTGAGATGTCGGATGCCTGTCCGTCCAGTCTCTTTCTCTGATCTTGATGATCCAACTCATAAACCACATCGCCGGAAAATGACAGCATCAACGGACGGAATGCGTCAAGGATAAATGTACCCTCCCAGCTCCCGAGATCTGTCGTATCCTCATCGAAATCTCTTGTGAGCGGCGTAAAGTTCTCTGCGCCGTCTGTGTATGTCACTCTTGTGTATGGGTTTGAGTCGTTTTTGGCTTTCTTGTAACCATAGATGTGATACGGCTCCATGTCCACGGCTTTGACTTCACCAAGATCCATCACGATGACTTTCTCTGTGATATCATCAACCGTCAGATTGTACGACCCGATATAATGTACCTGAAGTGTACAATATCCGGTCGGTGTTAGTGCCGGTGCAACACTGGTCAGTGTCCCGGTCACTGTTTCCACTCCGTTTGTTGCCGTGATCGTCTCGCCGATCCAGTCAGCGTTGTGCGTTGTCACTTGGAGTACGGAAATGTTACCGCCCCCGCCTGAATGATTCTCGATGACCTCTGTCAGCTCCTCGATGACATATTGTGCCTCTGCAAATGCGTCCATGTTTCCCTCCTTATGATTTTAATCTTCGTTCGTAACTTCCCGTTATGTCTGTACCGCCTGTCACTTTTTCAAGGACTGTTGTCTTTATATATTGATAATCGCCGGCCGTCGGTGTGACGGTACAGGTGACGGTTGTTACCGTTGATGAGGTTTTGTGGATTCTTGTGACGGCTGTGATAGAATTGTCCGTGTCGGTTCTTGTTACTATCGTGTCGCCGGAATCTTTTCGGATTGTTGCCGTGCTGTTTACGAGTCCATATGCTAACTCAAATTCTGACTGTACTACATCTGCAACCAGGGCGAATGCCGATTCGGAATATGTCACATCAACCTGCAGGTCGTTCTTTACGAACACCAAAACATCCTGTACCATTTCGACCGGGTTTTCTCCATCGAAGTGTGGCAGATAATCACCCTGAGCCTGAGTTGTAACCGTGATCGCAAACAAAACTGCCGTTCCTCCGGATGCCGGTCTCGCATACACACCCAACTCATTGACATAGAATCCCTCTGCAAAAAGAGCGGTGTGTGATTCCGGATCATAATTGGATAGAAGCGTCTTTAGCCTTACCTGATTGGCTGCCGTCGGTTCAATTTTCGACACATCGTAATCCTGCCTCTGGCTTTTGAGCGATGTCCTTTGTTTCAATGCCGACTGTGTCTTTTCGCTTGCTGAATAGGATCCGTCACCGATTGATACGTAAGCGAACTGTATAGAGTCTTCATCCTCAATCAGATCCGCCATGAGTGCCAGTCCTGCGTCTGTGATTACTAAATTCTGAAAACTTGCCATTCTCTCTTTCCTCCTTAATCAAGCGGCTCACATCCGATCGTATTGCATGAATACCTCTGATGAATAAAGCCTCCCATTGATACGGCTCCTGACACATCGCGGATGATCTCGATGTACTCGAGCCAGCTCTTCACATTCTTTTCTTTCCGTAACAGGACTCGAAAAAACTCCTCCATATCCTCAACTAACGGTGCGTTCGTTGTGATTTTAAATTTCCCCGGATCACCCCCGTACTCATACCATTCTGTGACTCTTCCCTCGCCAAACATCTTTTGTGCCAGTGTTTCGACTCCGGCCACGGTACCAGCTGTCCGGCGCCAGTTAAAGCCCTCTTTAAGCAGACGGATCTTGGTATCCCTGTCAAGGGAGTCCTCGTAATATGGCAAGTCAAACTCGATGGCTAAATAATCGAGGATGTGATCCGGCAAGTTCTCGATGCACGAATAGATGTAGATATTCTCCGTGTATCTTTTGAGCTGCTGCAGATAATGCGTCACCACAGCTGATAGGCATTGCTCCCTTATGGTACCGCTGCCTATCATATCCTCGAGAGTGATATCGAATATACCCTTGTATCCTTTGTCGAGGGTGTCATAGTTAGTCATTTTCGAGCCCTCCGTAGGTTATTGACATGTTATCAAGTACAGCGATCTCATCCTCATCGACATCTGCCCACTCCGGATAAGATAACTCTACTCTCGACGCACCTGCCTCCATGGCTAACTGAATCAATTTTGTCGGTGTGATGTTACGCCCGATCTTTGTCGTTTGCCAGCTGATGTATTCAGCTACCGATTCCTCAATGCGCTGTTTCAAAGCCTCCTCATACTTCTGGTTGTCGTATGAGATGTGATAGGTCATCGTTACGTCAAACTGTACCGTATCAGGACCAGTCACTGTGAATCGGTCGCTCAGAACCTTTCTTGTTCTTTCATTCAGATAGCTCGTAACAATATTGATCAATTCCTGCGTCGGTACCCCTGTCCTTCTTGATGTGATGACGATCGTGACGTAGCATGGCTGTGGGGAGAATACCCTTACATCTCCAACCAGTTGCGATGCTGATTTTGCATGAAAGATATAGGAATCCTCGGTACCGGCCGTGGAATATGTGCTCGGTGCGTAGAATATCCGTTCCGCGAGCGCATCATCATCCTCTGTGTCTGACCCGCCGTCGGATTTCTTTATGTTTGATACAGAATCGATATAAGGAAGAGCGTCGATTAACTCGTCGATAACGCCGACCTCGATATCGTTGCCGGCGTCTCCATCTGTCGTGCATACGCAGATGATATCCGTTTCTGTCTCTCCGACCGGAATAACCACATCCTCCGGTGTCTCAAAATAAATATCATCCATGGACGAGGCAGATACCCTCGTTCCCTCCGGAATCGTATAATCCTCAGCCTGTGCTTCTGTCAATGTGAATTTAACTGTGGTCTGCGCCGGGGATGCCGCAAGCCTTATTACGCCGCATCTGGCACCGAGCTCATCGAGAAAATTATTCATGGAATACTTTAGCAAGTTCATCTTTCCGGCATTATCAATATTCTTGCAAACGCAATAGAATATGTACGCCACCGTGTCTATCAAGATTTTTTCCTCATCGGTCTTGTGCAGCTGAATGTCCTCGCCGGTACACTCTTTCCACTTTGCGATCCAAATTGCTTCTCCATCAGCTATTGCCTGTTCGAGTGTCTGCCCCTCGATAAAATCCACATCTGGGTAATTTTGAATCTGTGATTGCATGTTTTCCTCCTATACTTCATCCTCATCGTCGTAGAAATCCTCGTCCCGGTATTCCTCATCTTCGCCCTCTTCGACAGATATGAGGTCAATCTCGATGATCGGTGATAAGATGCCTGATGTCTCGTCATATTCAAATGACACATCCGTTACCTCTACCCGTGGCTCATATCTCTCGATTTTGTCCTTAATCTCTATGGCAAGGAGGCTCTGAACCGATGATACAGGTTTATCCTGCAGATTCTGATTGATTCCAAAATCACGGTTCATCGGATATTTCCCTGTCGGCGTCTGAAGCAGAAATTTGATACCGGCCACTATCTCAGCCACTGTTTCCTGATTCTCGCCGTCAGCATTTACTACTATGTTGTTCAGATACATATTTCACCTCAATCGTATGATGTCAGCTCCAGTTCAGCTGATGCTTTTGTCAACTGACCATTTTTCCAGATCTTCTCGAATGGCTCGCTCAAATTCGTAATTTTCCACTCTGAGCCAATCTGGTGTGTTCCCAGCTTGAACTTGCCCACTTTCCCTGTCTCGCAAAACTTATTCAGTTTGTGCAGAATCGTGTGTGGCTTGTAGCCTAACATGTAATCAACTGTGATCGTCATTGACAGTGTCCTGGAGTTTGCGCCGATGAACTCGCTTTTCGGTCGCTTTCTTCCGATGATCTGATGCTCTGCCCAGTTGGATGATATATTCTGATTGATGTCGTTAGGCGATAGCACTTTTGGGCTCCCGTCTTCCTTCAGCTTTACGGCAAATGTCAGTCCTGCAAACTCGCCGATATTCGTTGATGTTGCTGTTGATGTGGTCGGATTGTCCTGTTTTGGCTTCTTTACGACTGTTTTCGTGACGTAAACATAGCGCTTGACACGGATCGTTGTTTTCTTTTTTTTAGCCATGGTATCCCTCCTTAGGTTCTGCCGGTGGATTTGCCTCGTTCCAATACCGCCCGAGGATGACGCCCCTGGATGGATTATTGTTCGTGTGCCCCACAACTACGAATTCGCCGACTTCTGGTGGGTCAAACATAATCTGATGTTTGTGCTCTACCGGACCCGTGTGGTCTTTTGTTATCAATTTCGCAAACGGCTGCAGTATCGGTAAAAGCTCTGTAGTCAGATCATCCTGATCCTCATAAACGACCTGCGCCATTCCGTTGGCAGCGTCGACCTTTGATATCTGACCGATTCGTATCATGCGCCACCTCCTCCTGTCGGGTCCGTGTCCTCGATGCCACCGCCTGCTTGTGGTTTTTTCTTTTCTAAAACCTTGTGAAGCGTCAGCTTTAGCACATATCCGTCTTCATCTATACTGTGTACGGCTTCATCAATAAAATACTTTCCGCTGCCTTTTCCGAATCCCATAAGTGCAATGGTACCTGTTGCAATAAGCCTCGGATCCGGCTCTATGGTGAGTGCCATAGTTGTGCGTTTCTTATTTTCAGCCCGGAGTGCCGCGTCTGCTTTCAGCTTCGCATCGTTTTTATTGAATGCCGACACATTTAGTTTCAGGCGACGGCCGTCTTTTCCGACCTTTGCTTTGTGTTTTTTGTTGTTTTTTGAGTCTGTGTAGGTAACTGTCACTCCGGTGTATGTTCTCTGCATCGTCGTGTTCCAGTTCCAATCGATCACACCGCCTATGTGCTTGGAATCCTTGCCGACCTCCTTGCTTTTCTCAGAGCGATATATCGTTACCAGAGGCGATTTTTTCTCATACTTGACCTCATCATAAATTACGATCTTGTCATTGTATATCTTGATGCCTAACCCGTAATCCTCACAGAGATTCTTCAAAAAAGTGGAGTCCGGCTGATCGGACTGCTCGATCTCCTTGATTTTTATTTTTCCTGCCTCATAATGCAGCTTGACACCCGCTCGTTTCGCAATCTTCGACGCGATTGTCTCAATTGTGGCGTTCTTATAGGTTTTTTTCCTATTCGTGTCCTTAAACGAACCCTTGACCGGCGATGACACGGCGTTGATCTGAAATGTATTTGCAGGTCCGGATGCCGTCAGGTCATCAACTACCATCGCGCCTGTCTTAAAACTCTTTGATATGCCTTGCTTATCCCAGTTATTGATTGTTATTGTCGATGATATCTTCGCGCCTTTTAGCGGTTTCCATTTTCTCAAAAACCGCATGTCCTGATTGTCAAGGTTGAGCGTCAGCTGATCAGATCCACCGGTTGCAACATCTGTATACTCAAGCGACTCGATGTATGATTTCAGCGACCTGGACACATTCTTTTTGTTGTATGAGACTGATATGGTTGTTTTTCTTCCATCTTCTTCCATGTCAATCCCTCCACTCCGGCAAACCATCCTCATCTTCTTCCGGAAGATCCGGGATCCATAAAAGCGTTCCCGCGGAAAAAATCATGGTCGCAATATGTAACGGGTTGTTTTCCATGAGCCAGTCAGCATGAATTTCATCGCCGTATATTTTTTGGGCGATTGAATCCCATGTATCGCCCAGTATGGTTTCATAAAACATAAAAGCCTCCTATAGACTGGCTCTTGCCGCATCTTTCTGCATCTGTTTGTACATACGCTTGAACTCTTTCAAACTCATCTGTACAGCTCCCTCGATTGCTTTTTTATCGCCTCCCGGAGCATTGATTGTCACTACCGGCGCAAATGTCATCGCCCCGGATACGCCTAACATATCTCCTGTCTGCCTGTACAGGTTCATGCTCTCTTTCGTGCGTCTGATCGGTATGATGGACTCTGTACCTGCTTCTGCCACAAGCCCAACGTGTGGTCTATCAAATATACCGCCTTTTGCGTGTGGTACCGGAACATTCGACGGCATCCCCGGCGGTCTTGATGATCCGGATCCTCCCTTGGGACTGAATGAATATGTACCTCTCAAAATCAAATTGTTTACATCGACATACCGGTTTGTGAGGGAGTTTCCAAACTGCGTTGCGAATGTATCCGCTGCCTCGTTTCCCTCTTTGCCGGCTGTTTCGGGAATGGCGCCCAGTGAATCTTTTGACTGTTCCTGAACTGTTGCCCACATATCCTCGAAGCCTTTGTTCATCTTGTCCGTGCTGTACTTTGTTGCCTGTTCAGCCGCGCCTTTCATGGCATCAACGTAAGACTGCGTGTATCCGCCGCCGCCGAATACATCACCAATGCCGGCATACAGAGCGGAATCCGAATTGAATAAATCACCAAGAACCGACCATGCATTACCCGGCTGCATATTGCTTGTAAATGATGTTGCCCTTTGAATCTGTCTCAGCTGGGAACCGTATGAACTCGATCCGACTCCCTGAGTGGCAAGCATTTCCCCGACGAGTTCATTGATGTTTTCTCTCTGAGTATTGTCATTAAGATATGACATTGATTTCAGCGCGTCGCCATAAGTATCCTGCAGTGTGTTATACAGAAAACTTGCTGTCCGGTTTGCTGATTCCTGCTTCTTTGATTCCCCTGCTGCAGTCGCCGCGTCTCTCTGCTTCTGAAAGTTCTTTTCATCTTTTTTTGTAAGTTTGCCTTTTTGTCTCAGATAATCCTCCTGAGTGTAAAGGTTCTGAATCTGTGTCTGCGTCGCTGCATCGATGCCCTCATTTTCCTGCTCAGAGAATTCCTGCAGCTGATTCTGCAACTCTTCAAAGTTTTCAGCTGTGAGGTCTTTCCCTGACCACTTATTTGTCAGTACACTCCACTTTGCTTTCGACTCAGCTCCTGCTATGACATCTGTGATCTCTGACATAGCATCAAGGGTTGAATCGATGACCGCCTGCACATCCGGCGTCAGACCTTTCTTCATGGCTTTCGTCAGATATTTATTGAGTTGATCAGTCAGCGTCTCCATATCTTTGTCTATCTGGGTATAAAAAGCGTTGTTCTGATCCGTCAAATCTTTGCCGGTATCACTATCCCCAAACAAAAGCTTTGTTGATATGTTGACCTCATAGCCTTTTTGATCAATGAGTTTCTGCGCGTTTTCCGCAAAACTCTTACACTCATTTACATAGGACTTTACATCATCCTTCGATATAGTCAGACCTGCGTTGATTTTCCATTTTGTCTTGTTGATTTGAGCCTGTGCATCCTCCAGAGCCTGCGAAATGTTCGCGGAATCCGATATGGATGACATCAATTCATCGATGGTCTGCAGGTCTCCTGCTCCCACAATCTGACGTGCGGCGTCTTTCAAATCATCCATAGAGAGGGAAATCTCGCCGAATCTTTTGGCGAGGTCAGCCTTTTTTGCATTTTTCTCCATTGTCCAGACAGCGGCGGCGACTCCTCCGATCGCTGCGGCCGCTGCCCCGATGATCAGAACAGCCGGATTAAGTGATGCCGCACTTGATATTGCCTCAATTAACCCCTGCACTCCCGATACGACCTTGTATGTGATCAGCGCCGCTCCAATGGCTCCGATGGTACCGGCCAACACGCCCGGATGCTCAATCAACCACCTGGCTACATCCAAAAACGGCTTTGCCAGTGCCCCGATTGCACTCCCGATGTCGACGATGCCCTCTTTTATCGCCGGAAAATTGGCAACAAACCACTCGGAGAAATCCTGAACGCCTTTCGTTCCAAACTGCACGAGTTCTCTTAATGGCTCCTGAATCTCTTTGTATATGGTTACTCCGGCGCCCTCGAGTGCTGACTTGAACAGCGTTACATCTCCCTCGAGGTTGTCCAGCTTTGTTTTTGCCATCTGATCCGCTGCGCCCTGGGAGTTCTCGATCTCATCTGAAAGTTCTTTCCAGCGTTTTTTCGATGTTCCTAACAGAGCATTGACCGACTGAATATCCGTTTTATTGAATATCTGGCGAAGCTTCTTTGTCCGTTCCGCTTTTGTCATGTCACCCAGTTCGTCTTTCAGATCCCCGATAATGGATGCCATGGATCGGAAATTCCCGTCTTTATCCGTAACGGACAGACCGAGTTCTTCCATCGCGCCCGCTGCCTTGTCGGTCGGAGCTGTGAGCGCCAGAAGAATGTTGCGCAGATGGGTACCACCCTCTGCGCCTTTGATACCATTATCCGCTAAAAGCCCGAGCGTCTCGGTTAATTCCACGGTGCCGCCTTTCAGTAATTTGGCTGTACCGCCGATTTTTAGGATACCGTCACCTAACTGCTCAACGGATGTGTTTGTCTCGGATGAGGTTCTCGCCATCTGGTCGATCAGTGCAGTGGTTTCCTTTGTGGAAAGATTTAATGCAGACTGTGCGTCAGTCACCTGGTCGGATGCACGTCCCAGTTCCATCTCTCCCGCTGCCGCAAGGTTCAGGACATTCGGTAGCATCTCGATAGATTTATCCGTGTCATATCCAGCAAGCGCCATGTATTCCAGCGCATCTCCTGCTTCTTTTGCGGTAAACTTTGTGGTCGAACCGTATTTCAGTGCCGTTTCCTCGAGCCTTTTCATCTCGTCGGCTGTTGCCCCTGATATTGCCTTGACCGATGACATCTTTGCTTCAAACTCAGCACCGACCTTGATTGACGCACCGAGACCTGCAGCTACACCGACACCGGCAACCTTTACCGCCTTTCCGACAGCTCTGAATGCCTTGTCGCTGATCTTGCTCATCCTTGTGATCGACTTATTGAATTTCTGTGTATCCTTTGCCGCCTCGTTTGCGATAGATCGGAGTTCCGCTTTTGCCAGACGGGATGATTTCGGCAAAGATTTTTCTATCTCACCGGCGATCTTGATCGCTATTTCATAATCTCTCCTACTCGCCATTCGCCCTCTCCTTTGACATCTCTATCGCATCGCTCATCAGCTCGTTAATCTCGATCACAGTCAGGTTTTCAAGATATTCAATGCTTGTGTGAAAATTCATCGCAAGGGATAAGATCATTTTTCTGACCTCGAACAAATCCTCGACATACCTTATCCCTACATTGCTAAAAAATTACGCACCATGTTATGCAGAATAATCGCATCCCATGAACTCAATTCATCGATGACTTCCATAGGAAGTTTCGTTTTGATTGTCAATATAGCAAAAGCCAGCTCCGGCGCATCGTACATCTCCATGCCCAGATCCGGCGATTTTCCAATTCTTTTCAAATAATCGCGAGCCGCCTGGATATCTTTCCATTTGATATCCCTAACGCTCTCCACATCGATCGTTTTGATTTCCTGACCCTCAAACTTAATCGGGTGTTTCAGGGTGTATTTCCCCTTATCCTCTGCCTCATCGATCTCTGCGTCTACGTTTACGTCTTCTACTGTTTCCTCATTCTTGATTTCATTTTCCATTTCCATGACCTCACTTTCAAAATATGCGGGCGGGAGTCCCGCCCGCTTTGTTTACATCAGCTCATCAGCTGAACTCTTTGATCTCTTTGAGCATATCCACACCGTTGACGATGTAAACCTCGTTGTACTTGTCGAGCTCGAAAAGTGTCTTGGTTGTATTGTCTGCATACTTTGCCTCGATTTTGAGGTAATCGCATGCAAGTGTAACACCCGGTGTACCCTGCTGACCTTTCTGCAGGGATCCGAGATTGTACGCCTTGACCTTGCCGCCAACGACAACCTTGATTCCGCTGTACTCGACAGCACCGGTCGCCTTTTCTGTCGACTGCATCGTCGCCCTGATCGTCAGATAGGTGCGCTGCTTGGAGTTGATGTCGAACATTCCCTCGCAGATGCACACGAATGGGACATTCATATCGAATGCCTCAAAGTCGCCCGGGTTGTTTACCTCAATGTCGCCGATGATCCCCGCTCCGGAAAGAGTCGTGGTTTTCTCATTGACCTGCGGGAGCTCTAAGTTATCACCGATACCCAGCATCGGTTCTGCCAGATTTTCCGAATTCCCGTTGTAAACATGGTAATTGTTGATAATCTCGGGCCAAAGTCCTCTATTATTCATGATCTCACCTCCCTATCACAGCGTCAGCGCTTCATCAAGCGCATCCGGGTTGAATGATGTAGTGTTTCTAATCTCCTGTGCAGGCGGATACGGCGTCATTACCGTATCAAACAGCATCTTTCCAGCCGCGATTGACTCCGCTGTATTCTTGTCAGACATCACAATGGACGCCATAGCGCACTGACCATTTGATGTATATCCATTCAACACGCGGTTCTCGGAGTCGATGATCGTATCCCTGAGTTTCGGATTCGTCGGATCGTCGACATTCTTAAAGTAATTGCGGATAAAATTGTTGTCATGCCATGAGAAGAATCTCCGTATGTTCCACCAAAAATCCTTCGGATCCTTGTTTTCGGGATATGCTGCAGAATAGTTGCCCCACAAATTCCAAGTCTCTGCTTTCAGAAACGTGGTGATAGCCGATCCAGTCAGCACATTTGCCTCATCCAGTGTCAGAAGCACCGGAGTACCATCCTCAAGCACTGCTGCATCAATGTATGCCGGCTCGTTAGAGTCGGACACATTCGGGATGTTGTCGTTTTTGTAGTCGGTATACTGGGCAATAGCTGCCTCATCAACAGAACCTGCCATGATGTGTGATCCGATCTTGACCATCGGCCACACAAGCTTCGCGTGCTCGCTCTTGACGCCCATGTAGGCTTTCATGTCATCCGCATCGGAATACTTGGTGAAGCGGTCGGTCGGAATATCGATGATGCACTCTGCCCGGAACACGCCGCTGATCTCCTCGCAAATAGCAACCATAGCCGCTGCCACAGTCGGATTCTTTGACCATTTCGGACAAATGATGAGGTTTGCATTGATGTTGAACTGCGGATATACCTTATTGATCAATGAAAGACCTGTTGTGATGCCAGTCGATGCATCGGTACCACCGATGATATCGCTTGCTGTCACTGCATCCGGGTTCAGCTTGTTTCCTGCGACGGAAACTGACTCCGGCATTGTGTCCAGCAAAAGAGTGATGACAAGATAGTCATCCCCATCATGCTTTACAATGTAGTCCGTGCCTCTTTCGAGTGTGTCTTCGCCGTTCTTTACGATAAGGTTAGCATCAATCAGCATGTACTTCTGCTGGAGCTTTGCCTGACCGTTTGATACGGTGCAAGTGGTAGCCTCTACGGCTGTTTTGTGTGTTGCCGGATTCAGCACGTTCACGAAGATTGCCGGTGCCACTTTCCTTACGGAAAAGTCCATATACATGGACTGACACAGGTCGAACTTGTCAAACTCCTCGCTGTATCCGAGCTGTGATTTTGCCTCATCCAGCGATCTCAGCAAAAAAAGTTTGTTGACCGCACTCGCCGGATCAGCCAGACGATGAATTGGCGCAGCTCCGACGATGAACTGGATACCGGTTGTTGTCTCGACCGGTTTGCTCATCTGGGTGGCTTTCTCGTCGCCATAAACACCATGGTTTATTCTTTCCATTTCCATTCCTCCTTAATCATTTGTAAATTATATTGTTGAACTCTTCGTAGATCAGAGCCAAATACGAATCCGGTTTCCTAAGTTCCAGCATAGCCTTACCCAGTTCCTCGATCGGGACAATAAGCTTTCTGAACAGCTTATCACTTTTGGAGAAATTGCTTGTGATCCGGTTGATCTCACTGTCCGAAAACCCATTTGTGCGGATCTCGTTTGCCTTAATATATCCCTTAATGGACGGGCCGATGTAAATCTGCTGCGTGAACTCAGGCTTTTCTGCAGGTTTTTTAGGCTCAACGACATTCTTGACCTCTTCTGTCCTGACTTCCTCAGCCACAACCTCTTCGGTCTTAACCTCTTTTCCTGCGTTCGTTCCATTCTTTGCCATAGTAAATCCTCCTATGAAAACTCATCCATTCCCCTGTCTATGCCTGGAATCTCCCATGTCATCGAGACCGCCGCATAATAATATGGGTATGTCTCTTCGTCCTGTGGATTCAGCGCAAGCCTGATCTTATCCACACAGCGGAAATTGTTGAGTATATTATTTTTAATGAATCTCAATTTGATACGGTTGTAAATCTGAAAAAATGTATGCTGATATTGACGGTCTTTGTGTTCGTAGTAAATGGCAAATCCGAGGATGATCTTTACCTGCTCCCTGTCTGTCATTGTTCCCGGCTGAACATTTTCCTCTGATGTATCAAACTTAATCTGACAATATGGAAAATCGCTTTTTGATTCTTCCTCATCCTCTTCATCCTCTGCCTCATATTCCTCTTCGTGAAAAGGCGTCAGCTGATAAAAGATGTTCAGATCGCATTTCTTTCCCTGTTCGTCAAAAAGCATCACATCCTTGGTGATTTTTTTGATTTCCTTGCCCAGCATGAACATAAGCTGTTCCTGAGTCTGTCCCCCGGATGTGATCAGAGGGTCTGTGTCAAGCACTTCCTGACTGATTTTCGAGAAATCAATTTCAATTTCCTCAACCATTTGCTCTATCCATCACTTTCCTGATCTGCTTTTCGGTATTGGCTCGCAACATTTCCTGCACCGCCGGTTCAATCTCCTCATATGACCTTGCAGCCATATGCGAAAATGACGGTGATGAAAAGGATTTGACCTTTCGCCCTTCGCCTACTCTTGCTACAACAGAAACATGGCCGTTCTTGAACTGTGTCACGAATGCCTTGTTTCCAAACTCATTTACAAGCGGTTCCCTGGCTGTGTCTCTCCTCACATGACCGACTGACTGAACGGAATATCCGAACCATCGTTCCGGCGATCTGTCTGTCACATCAAAGTTGATGATCTCCTCCATGTTCGTCTTTGCCGATATGACATATCGAGGGTTTGCATAGGTCGCGCTCTTGATGTTCAGATAATCCTTTAAGGTATCTGATCTCTCATACGCATACCTTTGCTCCCAATCCTCCTCCAGCATTTTGACAGCGGCTTTACCGGTCGCATTGGCTGCATTCTTCATCACCGTTGGTGCTTTGTAATACAGCCCGTCCAGTTTGTCCGTCAGATCCTTTAACTGGGCAGGATCGACTTTCATAGAGAATCCATAACTCATTTTGAGCTTGCTACCTCCAAATAGATCACATACATCTCTCCCTCGTCATCCACTTCCTGCACACGGTAGTTCTTACCATCGAGATGAAATATTGCTTTTCCGGCCATCGGTCTCTTGCCGTAATCTTCTTTTGCGACATAGACCTTGGTGTATTTATTGAAAACGCTGTCACTTATGATGCGATCCGTTGTTTTCAGCGACCTTTCCTCTGCACTGACCTCATCAACGACTGCTTTGATCTCTTTCCCGTTCACATTGTGAATATCCGCGAAATAGTTCATATTCAGCATTACTCTTTGCGTGATCTTTGGCAGATTGGTCTTAAAACTCATGGTTTCCTCCGTATATGGCACCGGGCACGCCCGGTGCCAGGTCATGGATATATGATAACTAAAACTGCACTCGGCGAGTTTCAGCTTTCATATCAGTTTGCTTTGTTTGCGTCTGCGATGATCCAGCCGTCGATGTACTCCGGATAAAGAACCGGACGGGAATACATCTGAACCACGATGATGTTGTCATTCTCATTGGGAACGACGCGCGGAACGAGGGCATCCGCATATGACTTCATGCTCTCGCCCTTGACGAATGACACCTGAGCATACGCAGTCTTGCCTAAGCCGGGGCGAAGCATCGCGATGGTACCTGCAGGCAGGAACTCAGCCTCGGTTCCGTCCAGATCCTCGAAGGACTCGTCATAGATGAAGATATCGAGGTTTACTCCGCGAACATTGATAGTTCCGGAATGAACTACACCCTCCGGAGTCTCGACCGGCTTAATCTCTCCTACGATCACGCGACGCTTATCGTAGAAATCGAGGAAATCTGCGTCTCCGAACAGGGTCGCAGCCACATCTGATGTGATCACAAGATCGCTGTTTTTGAATCCTCTCTTGCGAAGAGTGCCAGCCATCTTGAACAGTGCGTCGATTTTTTCAGCCGCTGTCATGTTTACAAGTTTCTTGCCCATGATATAGCGGTTTCCGAAAGAGCCGTCGTAGTAGCAGAGTTTTCTCTGTACGGCTCCTGTTCCTGCGATTGCTGATGCCGCATCCGGATACTGATCGATCACAACCTCGCCGGTCGTGATGATGTCGGTACCCATCTTCTCCCAGCGGCGCATGATCATCTTGCGCAGGTCGTCAAGATGCTCTGCCTCAACCTCCTTCTGACGCTGCTCCGGTGAACGGTTGGAATCCGGGTTCTCGCCGAATGCACGATGAGACAACTCCTCTGCCGTGATCGGCATCTTGATTGCGATGTACGGAGCCTTGATTATGTCCGTTCTGAACGCTTCATCCTCCATGGTGATTCCATTTACCATCGGAATCACAAACGGAGCGATCTTTCTGCCCTGCTTCTTTGAGTCGATCATGATCTCCTCAGCGTAAAACTTTCTCTTGATGTCGGGAAAGTAGCGATCCTTGAAAAAGTTCACTACAGGGTACATCTTTTTTACAGCCTGAATCAGCTGATAAGTGTCCTTTACCATTTTTATCCTCCTATCATCTCAAATTGATCCCCAGCTCACGGAATCTTAATACATCCGCGTCTGTCAGATCTACATCAGTTACGATTTTGCTTGTCTTTACGTTTCCGGATACGATGATCGGAACCGTTACCTCGTCAGCAGCCGCATCATAAGACTCATTGTCTGCTGCGATTGCGAATACATCTCCGGATGTGGCATGAGGTGCGTAGGAAATCTCACCCTCATCCTCAACACGGTCGATGACCTGACCCTTTGCGATCACTCCAGCGGTACCAGGCGTCAGCGCGATAGTGACCGTATCAAACTCCACCGGGAAACCGGCATCGTAGATCAGTCCGTCTGCGCTGGTAACGTAATGCTCGTTCAAGTTCTGCATATCACTTACCTCCTCTCTGCTTGTTTACGATGGCTGCCAGCTCGTCAGCTTCTGCATTCGGATTCTCATCCTCAGCGGGCTGCGCTGCAACATCATCAGCCGGTGTTGAATCGCTGATTGCCTCTGCCATATACTGCGCCATGCGCTTCTTTTCATCCAGCATCGCGCGATATGACAGTTCCTTTGCATCGCAGACATCTCCATACTTAGCGTCCGTCAACGCTTCGCTTGTCACTCCGGATGCGATTTCATCGAGAGCCTTGATTCTCTCGCGCTCATTTGCAACCCCCTCCGCTCTTGCGGCCTCTGCTGCTTCGTTCTTTGCGGCCTCGATCCGTGCATTCAGCTCTGCCTGAGCTTCCGGATTGGCTGCCAGAAATTCCTCGAGATTCATATCAGTACCTCCTGTCTCTGAATTCTCTGTGTTGATAGTGTCTGTATTCTGAACGATGTCTCCATCAATTTCAGTCGTTTCAAGTTCGATCTGGTTGAGCTTCATGAATAATTCATGAGCCTTGTCCTGTGGGATGATCTGTCCGACCGCTGCCACAGCAACGACAGGCTCTGTATTGCTCTCCGGCTTTCCGTAGATCCAACCGTCTGCAAAACCGAGTTCGATTGCCTTTTGCGGCGACATATATGTGTCATTGTCCATCATCGCCTGCAGCTCATCGGCATTCATGCCGGTCTTTCGCTGATACACATTGATGATGGCTGTATTGAACTCTTTGAGGGAATCTGCTTCTTTTTCCATATCCCTATAATCCCCGGCTGCCATACTCTGCGTGTTGTGGATCATAAAGATTGCCGCATCGCTCATCAGCGTTTTATTTGCCGCACAGGCGAAGAATGTTGCCGCGGATACCGCCGCTGTCACGTGGGCAGTGACCTCTCCCTCATAATCCCTGATCATTTTGTACATATCGAATGCCGGTACGCACATACCTCCGTATGAGTTGATTTCAAGCGTAATCTCCTCGCCGTTTGCCTCCTCAAGTGCTTTTTCGAGTTTTTTGGGATACACGGAATCCATTTTGAAATAGTCGTACACCCAGCCGGTCATATCATCTACGATAGGACCTTTTACATTGATTTTCATTCGTTGCCTCCTTTGTCAATCTGGCTTAACATTTCATACTCTCTTACGAGCGTCCTTACGTTATCATCAAAATCAGTACCGTTGATTGATGTTGCCTCTTCCTCATGAGTTGACAGACCTGCATCTATTCTCTTGATTGCCGCGTCCACCTCTTTGCCCGGATCCAGCGCCCCGGGTGCCGGTCCCGTCCATGTGCAATTCGTATATGCCGCCCGGATTGACGGATCAGTGAAATATCCCGGTGCAATGATTCTGCCTTTTGATACAGCCTCGTTCATCCAGAGCTTGTAAACTTCCTGACAAAAGTCTGTGATGAACCACCTGCGTCTCATCCGGAACGCTTTCCATGTTTCCGACATTGCACCTTTTGCTGCAGAAAATGACAGTGCAAACTTTTTCTGAAGAACTTCGGGTGCAATCTCTAATGCCGCTCCCACATGAACCGCCATCTGACCGACAAACTGCTCAAAATTTCCTGTCGGATGTGTTGCCTGGACAGCATTGACCTTTTCACCCTCTTTCAGAAAGTGAACACTTGCGCCGGTCGAAAGAACGATCTCGTCATCCTCCTGATCCGGCGGTGTTTCCTCTTCGACATCATCGCCTACATACTCGCCGATATCATCGCCCGTCTCTGTCGTTACGAATATGGAAAAGATTGCTCCGATAAGCGCCGCCGTGATCTCTGCTTCTGTGTATCTTGTGATCTGTTTCAGCGTCTCAATGATCGGAGCCAGGAACGGAACGCCCCTGTACTGGTCAGCCCTTTCTGCGTTAAACATGTGCAGGATATTCGGGTTTCCTGTCTTTTTTCCTCTCTTTTCGATGCGCTTCCATGTGGTCTGTTCATTCCCGATGTCCCCCGGGAATGTGGAGCTGATATGGTACGCTATGACTTTTCCTTTTTTGTCGATCTCTACACCGTTGATGATGGTGTTTCCTGACTCAATCAGGCGCGAAGCCTGACTGTAATCCCCATCCATGGATCCGGGCGAACTGATTCTGTCAGCCTCCACCAACTTTAGTCTCAGCTGATACGGCATATAAGGCGTCTCGGAATCATACCGGATCAGACAGAACTCCTCTCCATTTTTTAACCAGTCTGCGAAAGCAATCTGCTGCAATTCATAAAAATTGTTCTGATCGTTGTTATCGCAGAGGCTCGACTCTGCCCACATCCTGAATTCTTTTTTTATCTTATCCTCTATGATTTCAGCCTGTTCTTTCGGCATGTTCAATGTGATATAGTCGATTTTCGGTTTCGGGATCAGTCCGGATCCTACCACATTCGTTCTCGTTGAGTTGATAGCCGCTGCCCCTAACGGAGAGTTCATATAAAGGTCTCTCGATCTCTCGCGCAGCTCCTTGCGGTTTTCCTCGATATCTCTCTCCGGACTTCCTGATTCCGCATCCCACCTCTTTGTCGCAGGACGTCTGTGGCTTGCACCGCCGTGGGAATATCCTGAGTTTTCCGGAGTGAGCGTATCGTTTGCCAGCTGAATAGCTTTCAATTTCAGAGCGTTCTTTTCAATATTGACCTGTCTTTCTGCTCTTTTTGCTCCCCATGATGGTGATATGGCTGATATAGCTCTTTCAAATGCGTTCATTCATTACCTCTCAATCGTAGAATACCGCGCGTCCGACTCTGCGTTTTTCTGTTCCTCTTGTTTCGAGCGCGTCCAGCTTCGCTTCGAGTTCCTTGATTGTTTTCTGAACATCGTCCAGGTCAGCCATCGTGACCTGCTGGGAGCCGATCTTGAATGATTTTGCATTCAGGATCGCCTCCTCCGCTTCGTAGTACAGATCAAGGCGCCGCCTGACGCTTTCTATTCTCATTTTTACCGATCTCGACTCTGCCATCAGATATCACCTCGTATTGTTCTGCGCCTTGACCGTCGCTTTGCAACGGATCCCGGCTTTTTTTGTGTGTAATCTATGCCTTTTTCCACTTTCATCTCGAGCTTGTCCCACGATGGGTTTCTGATCATGCACGCAGCCAGATTATAGTTAAAGAGATCTAACGGCTCGTTTGCCACGCCTCTTTTCTTTACCCATTTGGTCTGCAGGCGTCCATTCTTCCTCGTTGTCACCTTGTGCTCCGATGTCAAGCCGTCATAATAGACCTCATCGTAACCTCTGCTCTCATCGTCCGGAAAATGACAATAGCCCTCGCCCGGATCTTCTATCTTTAATCGGTTCTGAATCATCTCTTTGCCGGCGTCAACTCCGAGGATCTGCAGAGGGATCATATCCCTGACAATCTTTTTCCCGTTTGGCAAGAGCTCTGTAACTTCTGCGCGGCTTGCCTTGTATAGGAGTTTCGCACCCTCTTTGTTTGCAAATCCCTTGACCGGATATATGGTCAGTCCTTTATCGAGCATGTATTTGCAATGACGGTAAACGGACTCTGTGTGTGATCCACCGGTGTCTATTGCCGTGGCTACGACACCAATCTTTCTGCCGTCGGAATACTCCAGCGTCTGGGTGATGTACTGCTCTAACTCATGCCAGACATCATCCATTTCGATATCCCCGAATATCTCGGTTTTATATAAGCCCCACGTTTCATATTCTCTTGCCCAGCCTCTCAGCTCGACCTCAAAGCGATTGTCCTGGACATCGACCGCCGCCGTTACCATGATGACTCCATCCGGAACCTCACAACCGTAATCCTCTGCCCTCGTTATGAGTTCATCCTTGCTCTGTGCCTTTTCGTCCACGCGGGTATCATCCCATGTTTCTCCGAGCACTGAATTGTAGAATGTTTTCAAATCCTCTGTGTCGTGGAACTTTTTCACTCTCTCCATGGCGTTGTTGAACTGATCAATCAGTTCCTGCCATTCCGTCCATGGCGATGCAAGGGCGTTTAAGTGGAAACTCCTGTGGTTTTTTATCTCAGGTCTTCCCGGGATCCATTTATGATCAGATTCTTTCCAAAACTTTTCCTCACTGATCTCGCCACAGTCTATGCACTTCATTCCCACGGTGGCAAAATCTATCCTTTCCCACTCGTATGGCTGATATGTACCGCAACACGGACATTGAACGCACCATTTTTCCATTGTTCCCTTTTCATATTCCTCTTCGATCTTTGACTGTGTTGCTATGGACGGCGTTGACGACTTAAAAAACTTTTTGTTCCAGTAACTTGTAGCACGCTTTTCAGCCAGCCTTATCGGGTTTCCCTCTTTGCCGGCCGAATCCGGATATTTGTCTATCTCATCCATGAGAACGATCCGGATCGGTGTGGATGCCAGTGATGCCGGTGAGTTCGCTCCGGAGCAAACCAGATACCCTCCGGCAAATTCTTTATATAGGATAGTGTTACCTGACTTTTTGCTATCCTCACCTAAAATGTCTTTCAGGCACTTGACATCATCTATCAGTGACGCGATTCTCGATTTTGAAAATCGCTCCATTGTGTCGATTGTTGGCATGACCATCATGATTGTTGATGGTTCGTGCTCTATGAAATATCCGATCAAGATCAGGATGATTGTTGTCTTTCCGATCTGTGCGGAACTCATGACAGTGACTGACTGGACATCCGGATCTATGATCGCGTCCATGATCTCTCTCTGATATGGAACAGCTGCGCATGAGAATCTTCCGCTTACGGCTGATGACGCCGGCAACACCATATTCTGCTCAGCCCACTCGGATACCTTGATCCGCTTTTTCGATTTCAGCACCTTGAAGATGCCTTTTACGAGTTCACGCGTCTTTCTTTCCACTGCTCATCACCGCCTCGACCTCTTCATCCGGAATATCTATATAATCATCGCTCCGGAAATCCTCGGCGTCGTATTCTGACAATTCATCCAGTGCTTTCTCTATCTCTATATCCAGAAGACTCTTGATCTGACCTTTGTTCTTACCCTCCAGCGTCGGCGCAATCTGTGATGGGATCGCCTGCAGTTTGCTTTTGAATCTCATGAGCATATCCGTCATGACTCTCTCGATATCTTCTGCTTTGTGAACTCTTCCCTCCATGAGTGCCAGGCGAATCTTTGACATCTCGATCTTGATATGTTCGTGGATGGCTCTCTCCGTATCGATGTGCTGAACCTGATCCGGGAGAATGTCATCACGCCGTTTTGCTTTTGACTGAAGTTTCAGAGACTGGATGTATGCCTTGACCGATGAGATGAGTTCGTAGCGTCCGTGTGCTACACGCTTCATCGTGCCCTCTTCGGCATACTGTCTTATTCTCTGGCCAGTCAATCCACATATATCCATAAGCTGGGCTGCAGTAACCGTCAGCGTCTCGATACCCTGCACTGGTTCCTGTTCGACCGCTGCCTTTGTAGTCGGTTTAGTTTTCGTCTCAGCCGTCTTGGTAGCCTGCCTGCCGGCCGTCTTCTTTGCCGGTTGTGTCTTGGTCGTTGATTTGCGTTTGGTCGCAGGTTTTCGCTGCGTTTTCGCAGCAGGTTTTTTGGCAGGCGTTGACCTCTTCATGGTCTGTTTTTTCGTCGTTTCTGCCATCTCTCCCTCCTACGGATTCAAAAATGAAAATGTTTAAAATTTCGCAAACGCAAATGACCTATTTTCGGTATTGTAGCTACCCCTCGATTGCGCTCGATGCCCCGCAATTCTATTTTTTGGGTTTTCACAGAACCTATCACAATCAAAAAAGCGCCCACGGCTTTCGTGAACGCTTTTCGCTGATTACACTATAACACATGTTAATGTGTCATTGTGTGTCATCTTTATTTTTTTTAATAAAATCCTCCATCATCGCCATGAGCTGGCTGGCTTGTGATACTCCTACGGCTTCACATGTAGCCTTGAACTCGTCTACGACATCTCTCTTGAGTTTGTATGTTCTTGATATCCACCCAGCTTTCGCCTCATACCGACGTGTTGCCTCTGATTGCTTACTCGCCATTCTTTTTACACCTCCAATCTTTGAACGCATCTAACAATATCCATATGCCAGCTACTCCTAAAAATATAGCTGATACTACCGTACCACTCGATACGATGTGATATATCCACGCAAATATCATTAAAAAATATCCGAACTTCATATTGATATTTCCTCCTTTCTATTATATAATGAGGATAGGAGAGGGGCTCGCGCCCCTTGCTCCTATGTAACCGCCTTGATAAGTTCTGCAATTGATGCTATGAGGGCTGCTAATCCAATTAGCACTTTTGCTAGAACTTTCAAGGTTTTCCGATGCTTTTTCTTCATCGGTAGTCCCCCTTTCTGCTTTATTCCTCCTTGCTACAATTATATTATACTATATCGTACACGATATGTCAAGCATTTTTTTAACTTTTTTCCGATTTTTCTAATACCAGACGCTCGAATTCGGCAAGTGCCCTGCCGTGCTCTCGCCGAATGTCATCGTATGAGAATCCCATCTCGATTGATATTGCTACCAGTGACTTGTATTCGATATATCGCTTGTTCAGCAGTTCCACCTGCTTCACATTTGGCAATGTCTGAATCTCTTTTATTATTCGATCTTTCGTTGTTTCGTGCCTGACCTTCTGCTTGATGGCATCCTCTGCTATGCGGTTCAGCTTGACAATCTCGCCGATGATACCGTCATTCTCTGCGCCGGGCGCATGGATCCGCTCGAGGTCAATAGATTTTATTTCCGTCATTGCGATCTTCACGCTCTCGAGCTGGTTCTCCAGCTGTCGTATCTTTTCCCGGCTTTCTTTTATCTGTTCGAGGTATGCCTTTGCTTTCACTTTTCTCCTCCTAATTGTGCGAAATTACGAATACTGACAGATGTTTCAGAATATGCTCATCAGTCTACTCCATTGTTCTGACAGACTGCCCCGCTGCCTCGGATGACCGCTGCCTATAACGACCGCTTTCACTCTGCTTTCGCCTGATTCCCTGCGCAATCTGGCATTTTCTTCCCTGAGCTTCGCATTCTCATCACCCAGCTTTACGAGCTGGTCGCTTTGTTTGATCAGCTGACGCTGCAAAGCCTCGACCGCTTCCGAGAGAGAATCTATGTCGGTATTCTTTTTTTCGATGGTTTTGATAAGATTGGCTATGGTTTTATTCTTCCTCATTCGCTTTCCTCCTTTGATTCCCTTTCCAGTTCAGTGCTTGCCTTACTCTCCCCGGATCTGTTGATGTTTCCTGCGTATAATCCGGTTCGCGGCATTCCTTACACCGGCGCAGTCTATACACTGCGCCCCTGTACTCTGCCACATCCACCACCATTGTCTTTCCACCGCAGTATTTGCATATCATCACGCCTCCTCCCTCGGTCGGATCAGGTGCTGACCGCATTCGATGCAGAAGTTGACGATTTTCCTTTGCGGCCCGATTCTTTGACCTGCACGTTCCCCGCACACCGGACATATATAGGTATACTGTACAATATCCCCTACATCCTCAACCTTTTTGATTTCTACCGGCATCGGGATGTTTCTCTCTAATCCTGCCCGGATCGTGATTGCCTCTGATTCGTCCAGGCTATACTTGCCTTTTGTGAAATCCCAGTTTTTCAGATTTACATAAAGTGATCCTGCTGTCAGCATGCTTTATCCTCCTTTTCGATGTTTGGTAATATGCCATCCTTTTTCAATAGTTCATAGATAAACAGGCGGCCTTTTTGCGTCCATTTGGTATGAACCTTTGTTCTTTCGTTTCCCTGGCTGTCCTTGTATGGCGTCGTTACGGATACGGTGTATCCTTTGTCTGCGTGTTTCTGATAGAGTAACCATATCTCTTTGCTCATCTGGAACTGTACGCCACGTGCGTGGAGTTCCTTATTCATCCGCTGCCCACTCCAGCCATAATCCTTTGCTATCACAGTGATGTTGATCGGATCCTTGCTGTTGAGCACAGTGTCATAATATGTCAGTTTCGGTTTCAATTCGAGTAACTGCTGTTCCTTGATGGCGACCTCTTCCCGAAGAGCTGCGTTTGCTTTTTTCTCATCACTGTACGCAGTGAGGATCCGGATCATGTTGTCCGGGTCGTTTAATATGCTCTCCACGGTTTCCGGCGTGGCGTACATCCCGTGTTTACGAATACTGGGTATCACTTCAGACGTAATCCAGCGCTTGAACCTCTTTGCCTCCGGCTTTTTACTCGAGAGGATGAGAGAGTATAGACCGGATTCATTGATCACGGTCATCTCCTGCGGTCCCCTGAGGGTGTCGCAATTTGCTACCCCCTTATCCTCTGTATCAACTCTCTTTGCCAGTGTGTCTCTCGAATTCTTGTATCCGAGAATATCCGTCACGTCTTTTCCAACGAACCACGGCTCGCCCTTCATCATGGTCACTCTTACGTTTCCTATCGTTGCATCGCTGAATGTTCGCATCTCATCCATTCCCTGATCCCCCTTTATCCAATCACGGCATACGTATCATCCCACCAGATTACACGGAGGAATGTCTCGTATGTCATATAGGCATATCCGTCGTTGCCCCACTGATCTGACCAGCTGTTTCTAAACTCGATCAGCTGCGTTGCGTCGTTATACCCGACGATCACTATCGCATGACCAGATTTTGCTTTCTTGATCTCCCGATCGGTCGGAGAGTTCATGATGAATGTCTCAGGGTCGTAATTCTTAAACGCCCAGGCAACCGCCGCGGCGATCGGATATCCGGACGCCAGTGCCTGCTTCAGCTGTTTCATGTTTTTCAGGATGTACCATTTCTTGATTCTCTTTCCCTTTATGCCGTTCGCATAGGCTGCTTTCGACGGTTTCAGATTCCATTGCGTATCATTCGGCCATATCGACGCATTACATGCCCCGAATTTCTTTTCGTTCTTCAGAGCCGTCTCGACACAGCTGCCATCATCGACTTTCAGATCGTGGTCACTTGCCTTGCAGTTGTAGTATAAAAACACCGTGCTCGGTACCCATTTCTCCGGATTGTCGTGAAAGAGCATATCATCACAAGCGAGAACTGCATTAGCCGTGCAGTCCCCCCAGTGTTGACAATATACCGGCGGAAACCTTAACTTGATCGAGAATGCAATCGGGATCAGCTTCATGCACGCTTTTCGTTTTGCCGGCCGGAGAGTGGTTAGTCTGCTGGATATTGTCTGCTTTTCCTTTTTCTTACACCCCATTAACTGTTGCATTCTGCACCTCCTTTAACCTTTTCTTGTCTTTTCGGTATTTCTCATCATGTGCCATATGCGCAGATACCCTTTGGAAATACTCGAATCCCTGTCTGTTCTTTCGATAGCTTCGGTTGCATCTTTTTTCATTTCTTGTCATCCTCCTTTACATAGCGTGTGTTTTTCTTGAAAAACGGACAATCTTTGCGTTTCGGAAAATCACAGTTATTCAGGATCGTGCACTCGTATGTCTCTCTACCATATACTGTTGTTCTTTTCCTTGCCGCCAAACAGTCCGGATGATTCCATGAGCACTCTATCATTTCCTCACCCCCATTTCGGATCATCTTTGATCCCCATTTTCTTCATGAGCTCATTCCTCTCTTTTAACAACTCCGACGACATATCTTTTCTTACGTCCTGAAAATCCGGACAACCTGCAGGGCACCGGAATGTGATTCCGTGTTTTGCGCACTTGTAGCAGTCTTCGTCCGATATGTCGTTTTTACATAGATAATTTAGTGTCATGTTTATTACCTCCCGTACTTTCTGATATACCTTTTTAAATACTCATTTACATCTTCTGGTGTTCCGTTCTCTATTTTCGCGTTCAGCCATGCCACCATACACTCTCGCTCTCCTGTGCACATTCTTTCGCAGCAGAAACCGCATGGAAGTGCCTCCCAGTGGCTGATTGCTTTAATGAAAATTGCCATTTCGGATGCATTCCAGTCCTTGATCCTCTGGATGTTGGTTCTCTCTTTGTGAATCCATCCGTTCTCGTCGTAAAATAACATCTCTACTGCGTTTTTTGTGTTCACCATACTGCGTAGTGTCAGATCTACATATTCACCTTTGATACTTGCTCCAGCCTTGACCGGCTTATCTTTAGCGAATTTTCTGAACATCTTGAATGTCCGGAACATTGACTGTACTGTCATCGTCTACTCCCCTTTCATATCTGGTTTTTTATTCGTCCTCTTCGATCGGATTGCAATCACGGTTGGTCTATCAGTAAAATGTGACACTTCTCCGAGGATACATTCTCTTGCTTCATCCTCAGGAAGACAACATACCGGATGAAAACCGTTTTCGGATACTACCTGTCTTGATAATAGACACTTTTCACATTGCATTTCTCTATTACCTCCTTGTTTCCCATAAGTTCCACGATGCAGATATCGTATCAAATCTTCTACCAATCTTTTTGCCGCATATCGGGCAATAACATACATGCTGACACACCTTATGATCTGAAAACTTAATATACATCCTGTCTTTTTCAAACCAGATGAACGGATCTCCGTTTACTTTGAATCCACATTTGTGTTTTCTCCATCTCCTGCGTACTCTCCACTTGAACTGTAAATCATACACTGTTTCTGACATTCTGCATCTCCTTTCTGTATGCCCACTTGCAATCAATATCTCTATCCGCCTGTTCTTTGCTTATTCTCACGATATTTCGCTTACCGTTCTTGCTGTCGCAATATATTGTTCCATCTACCATTGAACAGTATCATCTATTTCTATAAACCGTTTTCCATGATGACTGCACCAATCTATCAGAGCAGCATACTGCCTTTGGGTGAGTTCCTTGCCTTCCCAATAACCACTCCGGATCCGATAATCCCACATCAATCCAGAAGAAGCCCTAACCCAGCCAAGAGCCTCTAAGGTATCACCTGGCCAATCAACATCCGTTATTTCATAGATGCACTCAAGAATATCTTCTGCACAACTTTCATGCGCATAACCGTTATAGAAATTCCCGTCCGGAGAAAGCCAGACATTAGGATAGCACTTGTTTACTTTCAAATCATTTTCATGTTTCATACATCCCCCTCGTATTCCGCTGCCTCGTAGTAGAATGTCACATCTTTCGGTCGACTATCATAAAATCCGTATATTTCGCCTACCCGGTAAATGTAACTGTCTCTATCCAGCTTTTTGGGAATCTCACTGATCATCTTCCGGAATATTTCAATGCTGTTTGCTCGTTTATAGTGGTTGCACTGTCTGCAGGCCGGCATCAGGTTTGACATATCATTCACATCGCCGATTTCTACTTTTTCGTAAAATGTAACCTGCGGAATCATGTGGTCTACTTGCATATCCTTGTATTCGATTTTACGGCCACAGTAGGCACAGTGACCGTCGTATTTTTCATATACCGCTGCCCTGTCGATCTTCATTCTTTGTCCTTTTCTTTTCCGCCTGTTTTACTTCCTTCTGAATCTGCTCCATTGCTTGCAACTATCACAATCATTTAGAATTCACTTTGGTATCCACTTTTCCCTTCCAACACAGTTTCCCATCACATTGCATCTGAATGTATCATAGTGAGGATTCATGTTACCACAATTCATACATTTCTTTTCAGCCTGCTTCTCCTCGTATTCCTTAATCAATTCAATGGCTTCGTCTGCTGAATACTTTGTTAAAGCGTACTTAGGGGCGCAGTCGCCTATTACATCATGACGTTTAATATCATCGCTTGTTAAATCCATTATCCACCGTGCGGCTCTCCAAGCATCATTTAACCCTCGTTCATACTCTGCATCTAAAACCTCTTTACACTTCTCATGATTACGGATTATGTTCTTAGTATGCTCTAATTCATACTTTGTTCCATCCTCATATCCAGTCTTATACATATACTCTGCAAGATTGTGTATCTGCTTTTCGATGTCTTCTTTTGTCATCTCATAACTCCTTTCAGCACATTTATCACTAATCCAAGGATGGCGATTATCAGCGTAATCCATTCGGCGTCATTGTGTGGTTTCATGCTTCTGCTCCTTTATCTCCTTGATGATATCCTGAATTGTCAATATGTAATATCTTTTCCCCGGTTCTGCTCCCCACTCCGATCTACCGGTACCGATCGTCAACCGACAGTTGGCAACGAAACTTGGGGATCCTGAAGAGTAACCATTCCTAAATCTCACGGTGAGTATGTACTTAATGTCAGTAATGAGCCACTCATTGAGCGTTCCCTTGCTATCAAACGCCCTTGGGTTATTGCGAAGAATGTTATTAAATCTCTTTTCGTAATACGGCTTGATCTCTCGGTATTCTTCTTTTTTCTCGCCATAGAGTATCATGTCAAACCATTTCTTTTTGATCGGTAATACTAGCATTCTTATACCCCCCTCGAATTCAAGCGTAATCTGCTTTTTCGGTGGATCATAATTCATCCATATGATCTCTTTCTTTTTTGAGCATACTTGTGAATATGTTGTTGTGTTATATTTGTTCCACCCGGATAGGATGCTGTCGTACATTTCCGTCTCGTATCCGGAGATTATCACAAAGCCTTTGTGAGCCTTCAGGACTTCCAGCAGCTGCTCGTGATCTTCGTTGTTCATCTCACATCTGTACTGTGCGCCGTGCCGTGTCGATATGACATATGGCGGATCACAGTAGATGAGCACATTCTCGAAATTAAATCTCCGGATCAGGTCAACCGCAGGCTTATTCTCGATCTGAACTCCCCGGAGGCGCTCCGCGGCGAGCATGATCTTTTCTGGCAGATTGCACCAGTCCTGTGATGCGTATGATCGCTCTCTTCCTTGCACATCATTCTTCCATCCGACCTTCTGGCCGTTCGTTCGGAATCCGTGTCCCATATTTAGTTTTATGTAGAAATTGAGTGCTTTCTCATACGGTTCTTCCGGAACTTCCGAAAACGCATCCTCATACACCTGCCTTGAATACGGCGTCATGTAGATTGCCCTCGCAAGTCTCTCCGGATCCTCTCTGATGCACTTGAACAGATTGACCACATTCCCGTCAAGATC
>JAGABX010000041.1 GCA_017614395.1 Eubacterium sp. | reverse complement strand
TGATTGTACTGGCTGTTTGTCAATTTCATTTTTGTCTCCTATCTCAGTTTGAGTTTTTACGCTGCAAAAACTGCCTTTCCATATCTTCGTAATCCTCATCCGTGTAATCGCGTTGTTTGAAATTCTGAAACGCGTTGGAGTTCGGATGCCCCCGTCTGGGGGAACGTGCACGTTTTGTTTTGTTTTTTTGAAAAGCCTCATCCACGTTTTTCACATCCTCGAGTGTTTTTACTCCGTTGTTGTGCCAGCCTTCGAGGATTTTTGTTATATATTTAAGGTTAGTATCGCCTGTTTGGATAACGGTTCGTCTGCAGGCCTCCTCAATAATCTCTGTGGAAAATCCGAATTCATCCCACCCGTCGATGATTTCTTTTTCTGCGGGAACCAAATCCCTATGGAAACCTAACGCCTGTTTGACAGGTCTGTATTTACCGTTGAAATCTGCGGCCTCGGTCGTGGCATCCCTGACGGTTTTTATGTTTTTTGATGACCAATTGAGGGCAATAGTCTCTAGATATCGTGGACCGGTTTTGCCACGATCGGCTCCGAGCCTGTATAAATAGGAAACCATATCTCCCGGAAATCCCAGGTCGCATGTCAGATACATGATCAACTGCATATGTGCCGGTGATATCGGAGCACCCAGAGAATTTTCCACCGATGAGAGAGTTTGTTTCATCTCCGCGTCTCGTGACAGAGCGCTGATCATCGTAGGTGAGTATTCGGTTTTTGCCGGGACGTTATTCTCTGTCTTGTTGACGGCCGGTGCTTCATTTCCTGTCTCGTCATAGCCGGCAGAATCAGAGTTCGTATCGCCGGTTTCATGATCCGGCGGGATATCCCTGTCGGAATTCACTACCCTCAGATGGGGAGTCCCGGAAACAGGAGCGTAGCCGTTTGCCGGACCCGTGTGGAAATCACCCCGAGCGCTATAACCCATTTGCATAGAGGCTCCGGGAGGTGTGCCTGAGCCCGGATGCTGTAACGTGATCCCGACAATTCCGGTATCATCCTCAACCAAAGAAAGCACCCCGTCTCTGGCCCAATAACGCAGGATCCTGACTATATCGCGTTAGGTATAATCGAGCCTGTCCGCCAATGCCTCAACAGAAACCTCGCCGGTGATACCGGGATTCTGCGATGCCATGAGCAGATACAGGTAGACCTTGATCTGTTCGCCGTTCGCGTTCAATATATAATGAAGCAATACGTCGTTCGGCACCTGGGTACACCCTTGCGGTCCGCTCGCATTTATAATAAAACTCATCCTGCGTCAACTCCTGAATAGGTTATCAGATAGCCAGATAACCATTTTTCTCGCACGAGCGGCGTGAGAAAAGCTCACAACAGCGCTCGTGCAATTTTGCTTAACTGGTCACTACTATAACATATACTGTTCATGTTGACAAGGGGTAGCGAATGTGCTCTTTTCATGTAGAATTTTCCGGTTGATAATGTTGACAATGTTGATAACGTATTTGTATCGGGACTATTTTTGTAGAAAAAGCCTCCGAAACGCCCGAAAACAGTGGCTTTACAAAAATATCCCAAAACTACGGAGTTATAAACATTAAGAAATCACAAAAAATTATCCACCGCGATTTTGTACGACAGAATGTGTATAACGCGGTGGATAATGTTGATAAATCAATCCTTCAGCAGGTCTTCTCCTATATCTACTATGTTTCCGGCCCCCATAGTTATCAACAAGTCATCTGCTACTAAGTTTTTTTGAATAAATTTTTCGGCCTCGTCAAAGCTTCCGAAATATATCACATCCTTATGCTTCTCCTCAATGAGGGCAGCGATGTCCCTCGATGAGATGTCTCCGGGGTCGGGTTCGCGCGCTGCATAGATATCCGTGAGCAGTACATGGTCTGCCATTGACAGTGCATCGGCAAAGTCCTGTAAAAATGCCTTTGTCCGGCTGTATGTGTGAGGCTGGAATATTACCCACAGCTCTCTGTGAGGATAGTTCGCAGCTGCGGACAGCGTCGCGCGGATCTCTGTCGGATGGTGAGCGTAATCATCTATAATGGTAAACCCGTTTACCTGCCCCTTGTATTCAAATCGGCGTTCGGTTCCGTGAAAATCATTCAGGGCAGTTTTGATCGCAGAGTCATCTATTCCGAGAGTGTCGGCTAACGCGATCGCGGCGAGGGTATTCCCGACGTTATGGATCCCGGGTACATGTAATGCGTATGGGCCTCGGCGGACGGATGAACCATCGATCGATGCGCCTGATGAATCCTGGCCGGCACCGAGTGCTTTTTCTGAATTGGCGGTAAATTGTTTACCGGGGAGATTTCTGACAATTGCATTAAAAGTCGGATAGCCATTGTCATCGAATTTTATATCCTCTGCAGCATAGTTCACTATGCAATCCGATTGTGCGCCGGCTGTATTTTCGATATGTCCGTCGTTCGTGCTGTCAATACTTCCGTCGGCTGTACTGTTTATGGAATAGGTCAGCACCCGGCATTTGAGTCCGTCGGTCAGCTCCGTCACGTTATCGATATCGGCATTGATGATCAGAGTCCCGTCCTCCGGCAGGAGCTCGGCAAAACGCCGGAATGATGATCTGATCTCTCCGATGTCATGGAAAAAATCCATATGATCTTCTTCTATATTAAGTATGATTCCGATCGTGGGAGAGAATTTTAAAAAGCTGTTCGTGTATTCGCAGGCCTCAGTGATGAAGTTTTTCGAATGCCCGATGCGGATATTGCCATTGATGGCCGGCAGTATCCCGCCCACGGATATAGTCGGATCGAGACCGGCTGCGAGAAAAAGATGTGACGCGATGGACGTAGTGGTTGTTTTTCCGTGTGTGCCCGCGACTGCGACGGCGGTTGAGTAGTTTTTCATGACCTGCCCGACCAGCTCCGCGCGTTCCAGCATCGGAAGCCCTCTCCGCACACACTCTGCGTATTCCGGGTTGTCCGGATGTATTGCGGCTGTATAGATTACCACGTCGATATCGTCGGTAATGTTGGCAGCTACCTGTTCATATGCAGGGTGAATCCCGAGAGTCTCCAGGTGTTCCGTTATAGTGCTCTTTGCACGGTCGGAGCCAGTGACTGTAAAACCCATGGAGTGCAATAGCTCCGCAAATCCGCTCATGCTGATTCCGCCTATGCCGATGAAATGAGCGTGGACGGGATTGTTGAAATCAATCGTGTACATTTTTCCCTCCGTAGTGTTATTTTGTTTCTGAATATGTTTGGCAGATGCTTTTTCCCGTATTCCCGTCCGGGGGGTGTTTACCACAAATTGTACCCATGTCTGACGACAAAAACGCAACATCTGCACTTCCCATTGTAACAACTTTTTATATAAAAATCAAGCACAGGTTTTAATTGTTGAAAATATCCAAAAATCTCAAAAAAAATTTAAAAAATTTTGTAAAAAATGTTCCCTTTTTGAAAAAAGTGTGTTATAATAAAGTCACTATTTCATCAATAGGAGAGATCAGATGATAAAAAAAGAGATGATAGCCATGCTTTTGGCTGGCGGTCAGGGTTCCCGGCTGGGTGTTCTGACGGCAAACGTTGCAAAACCTGCTGTAGCCTTTGGTGGGAAATATCGTATCATCGATTTTCCTCTGAGCAACTGCATCAACTCGGGCGTTGATACGGTTGGTGTGCTGACGCAGTACCAGCCCCTGAAACTGAACACTCACATCGGGATCGGTATCCCGTGGGACTTGGATAGGAACGTCGGAGGCGTATCCATCCTGCCGCCATATGAGAAGAGTGCAAACAGTGAATGGTACACAGGTACGGCGAACGCTATCTATCAGAACATGAAATATATGGAGAATTTTAATCCGGATTATGTTCTGATTCTCGGTGGTGATCACATCTACAAGATGGATTATCAGGTGATGCTCGATTTCCACAAGGCGAACAATGCCGATATCACTATGGCAACTATCCCGGTTCCGATTGAGGAGGCTTCCCGGTTTGGTGTCTGCATTTGTGATGACACGCATCGTGTTCTTGAATTCGAGGAGAAGCCTGAGCATCCGCGCAGCAACCTGATCTCCATGGGCATTTACATTTTCTCATGGCCTGTGCTGAAGGAGGCTCTGATCAGAATGAAGGATCAGTCCGGTTGTGATTTCGGCAAGCACATTCTTCCTTATTGCAAGGATCGTGGGGATAGGATTTTCTCCTACGAGTTCAATGGCTACTGGAAGGATGTGGGAACACTGGGGTCCTACTGGGAATCCAATATGGAACTTATCGACCTGATTCCGGTATTCAATCTGTATGAGGAATTCTGGAAGATCTACACCCGCAATGAGTGGCTCAGACCACAGTTCATTGCGGAGGATGCCGTAATCGACCGTGCTATTATGGGAGATGGATGCGAGATTTACGGCGAGGTACACAACTCCGTGATAGGTTCGGACGTCACGATAGAGGAAGGCGCGATCGTGCGGGATTCGATAATCATGAATTCCGTCGTTATCGGCAAGGGAACGGTACTTGACCGTGCTATTGTTTCGGAGAATACTACCATCGGAGCAAAATGCGTCCTGGGCGCAGGCGAGGAAGGCGTGACCAACAAGCTCAAACCGGATGTCTATGCTTTCGATCTTGTCACCGTCGGTGAGAATACCGTCATACCGGACGGCATTTCCATCGGTAAAAATACTGCTATCTCCGGAGTTACAACTGTGGAGGACTATCCCGGCAACGTGTTAGCCGGAGGCGAAACTATGATAAAGGCAGGTGACACGTTATGAGAGCGATAGGTATTATTTTGGCAGGCGGTAACTCCAGCCGCATGAAGGAACTGACCAGGAACAGAGCCGCTGCAGCGCTGCCGATTGCAGGAGCGTATCGCAGTATCGACTTTGCGCTGAGCAGCATGTCGAACTCGCACATTAACAAGGTGGCCGTTATCACACAGTATAATTCGAAATCGCTGACTGAGCACTTGAATTCGTCCAAGTGGTGGGATTTCGGACGTAAACAGGGAGGACTGTTTGTCTTCACACCGACGCAGACACAGGGAAATAATTATTGGTACAGAGGTACAGCGGATGCGATCGCGCAGAACGTTGACTTTTTAAAAACCTCTCATGAGCCCTACGTGATTATTGCGAACGGTGACTGTGTGTACAAGATGGATATGAACAAGCTTTTGGAGTATCACATCGAGAAAAATGCGGACATCACCATCGTAACAAAGGACTTGGGCGAAGTGGATGATCCCAGCCGCTTCGGTGTTGTTTCGGTTGATGCCAGCGGATTGATCACGGAATTCGAGGAGAAGCCTCTCGTGACATCCAAAACACTGGTTTCCACGGGTGTATACGTGGTTCGCCGTCGCCAATTGATTGAGATGATCGAGCGTGCGGGCGCGGAGGACGGATTTGATTTGGTGAAGGATATTTTTATCCGCTACAAGGGATTGAAAAAGATATATTCGTACCCGATGGATTCGTACTGGAGCAACATAACAGCAGTGGATTCCTACTACAAGACGAATATGGATTTCCTTAACAAGGATATTCGCCGGTATTTCTTCAATGAGTATCCGGCAGTTATGTCCAAGATTGACGATCTCCCGCCGGCGAAATTTAACGCGGGCTCAAACGTGAGGAACAGCCTGATCGCCAGTGGATGTATCATTAACGGAGAGGTTTCCGATTCTCTGTTGTTCAAGGAGGTCTATGTAGGAAACAATTCAGTGATCCGAAACTCCATCATTTTGAATGATGTGTATATCGGAGACAATGCTTATATTGAAAATTGTATCGTTGAGAGCCATGACACCATCAGCGCAAACGCCAATTACACAGGCACTCCGGACAACATCAATATCGTACTCGAGAAAAACGACCGGTACGTCCTGTAACGGTTAATAATAAGCGTAGGAGGTGACGACGTGCAGATCACGGACACACGGATTCGTATGATTAACAAGGAATCCAAAATGAAGGCCGTTGTATCTGTTACCTTTGACGATTGTTTCGTGGTTCATGACATCAAGGTTATTGAAGGGGAAAAGGGCTTGTTCATAGCAATGCCGAGCAAGAAGACACCTGACGGGGAATACCGAGACATCGCGCATCCGATCAACAGCGAGATGAGAGGACGCCTTGAAAGCACAATCCTTGAGGTTTACGAGGAGGAACAGGCGAAGGCTCCGGAGACGGATGATGAGGGTGGCGTGATAGCGGAGGAGTGATTGACGGGTTTTTGATCACTCGGGCAAACCCTTTTGGAAAAAAGGAACGTCAACACGGGCCGTCCGGTCATTACCGGACGGCTCATTTTTCTACATACTGAGGCGCCGAACGCAATCGGAGCAAATTGTTGTAGATGAAAAGAGGAACTGTAATGGTAATGATCGCCGGCCTGGGAAATCCGGGCAATGAATACGCTGCAACTCGCCATAATGTGGGATTTGATATGGTGACGTATTTGTGTGACAAATACGATATTCGTCTGAAAACTAAAGAAGGCTTCGCGATTACGGGGCGCGGACGGATTGAGGGTGAGCAGGTAATGTTAGTGCAGCCACAGACTTATATGAATGAAAGTGGTCGAAGTATAAGATCATTGAAAGATTATTATAAAATTGATACGGAAAATATTCTGATCCTATGTGATGATATCAATTTCCCGGTTGGACAGATCCGGGTACGGGCAAAAGGCAGCGCAGGGGGACACAACGGACTGAAGAGCATCATTTCGCATCTGGGAACCGATGCTTTTGCCAGAATCAGAATAGGTGTGGGCGATAAACCGGAGAATGGTGACCTGATTCATCATGTTCTCGGAAGGTTTGACAGGGAGAGCGAGGGAAAGCTCCGTGACGTTTTCGCTCTCACGGATGAGGCGGTTCGGCTGTTTCTCAGTGAGGGAGCGGAGGCGGCTATGAATCGCGTCAATGGTGTGCGAGTGTAACAACCGTAGCACGAGCGCTGATGTGAGCTTTTCTCACGACTCGCAAGCTCGCTGTGAGAAAACTCACGCCGCTCGTGCATGTACAGTGCTGTTTGTGCTACCTCGCACTACGGTGGGATTGACGCATGAGGAGGAAGAACGTTGAAATCTATACTTGCTCCGCTACTTGAGGAGAAAGAATATCACGAGATTGAGCGAGCGGTTGGTGAGGGACCGGTCGCTGTTTCGGGTTGTGCCGAGATGCAGAAATGCCAGCTGATTGCAGCACTGTCGGGCATGGATGATATGTCGTATGAGGACTCGGACAACAGTTCTAAGCAGATAGGATCGCATGTATCAGGCAGGACCGGTGACACCCTGATTATCACCTACGATGAGGCGCGCGCTGCTGAGCTGATCGAGGATATGCGTCTGTATGATCGTGACGTGGTATATTATCCGCCGCGCGATTTGATCTTTTTCAGCGCGGACATTCACGGAAATGCGATCACCAGCGAGCGGCTCGGCGTTATCAGGCGTCTGACGGACGGAGATCCCGTTACTGTCGTCACTACAATTGACGGAGGCATGGATGCCTGTCTGCCGTTGAAATCCTACCGTTCGCATGAGAGAAATGTCTCCGTGGGAGATATTCTCGATCTGACTGAATTCAGAGAGCAGCTCATAGAGATGGGGTATGAGCATGCAGACCAGGTTGAGGGCGAGGGAGAATTCCAGATTCGCGGCGGTATCATAGACATTTTTCCGGAAACAGAGGAGACTGCTTTCCGAATTGAGATGTTCGATGATGAGGTGGAGAGTATACGACGCATTGATGTCGAGAGCCAGCGCTCCGTAGAGACGGTGAACGAAATGAGTATCACCCCGGCAACGGAGATCATGCTCTCCGAGGAACGAGCGTTGTCCGGACTCCATAAAATCACACAGGAAGCCGAGGAACAGATCAGGAAATTTAAAAAGAACGGGCAGGGCGATGCCGCCGAGCGTTTGCGCCATCACATAGACACGTTTAAAAACAATTTTGAAATGTACCACGGGATGGTAAATCTCGAGAGCTTCATAATGTATTTTTCCGGCGCGGAGCCTGTTTCGTTTTTTGATTATTTTGCCGATCGCAATGTGCGGGTATTTATTGATGAGCCCTTACGTGTTGCCGAACGGGCACACGCCATTGAAGAGGAATTTCGCGAGAGCATGAAAATGCGCCTCGAACAGGGCTACATCCTCTCCGGCCAGGCCGACATACTATTCTCATACGAAGAAGTCCTTCCGAAAATACAACGCTACCCGCTGGTTTCTCTCTCAACTCTTGAAAGCTCAAATCTGACCGGACCGGGTGGAGACATGGAAGCACACTCGCCTGAGTTCCCGCACGAGCGGCAGGAGTTGCCTTCCGAAGAGCCACTCGAGGCGTTTTTTCTCGAGTGCGATGAGGAAGCCAACTCCGATCGCGCTCGTGCTAAGACTGTTAGTTTTTCCATCCCTCCGGTCCAGTCAACCGGCAGTTATTGCGGAGATTTCGCCCGCCTGACCGAGGACATACGAAAATACTGCCGCAAAAAATACCGCATCCTCATCATGTCTGCTTCAGGCACTAGGGGGCGCAGGCTTGCCGACCAGTTTGTATCCGAGGACATACCTGCTTTTTATGACAGCGACATGGATCGCGAAATCCTGCCGGGCGAGGTCATGATTTCAAAAGGTTTCCTGCGTAAAGGTTTTCAATATACTGACAGGCAATTTGTGGCACTGACCGAGAGTGACATTTTCGGGACACGTCATCGGAAAAAGAAAAAGAAACGCTACGACGGCGCATCGATCAATAGCTTCAATGACCTTCACGTCGGCGACTATGTCGTGCATGAGAACCACGGACTCGGACGTTACGAGGGTATAGAAAAAGTAGAGGTCGACCATATAATCAAGGATTATCTCAAGGTTGCCTACGCAGATGGAGGGAATCTCTATATCCCGGCGACATCTCTTGAGGTGCTTCAAAAATATGCGGCTGCCGACGCGACTCCGCCGAAACTGAACCGGCTCGGAACCAAGGAGTGGGGAAAAACAAAGGCGCGTGTGCAGCGGGCGGTTGATGAGATTGCCGAGGAGTTGGTTGAATTATACGCTAAACGCAGGGAAAGCCGCGGTTACAGCTTTGATAAAGATACGGTTTGGCAGGCGGAATTTGAGGAGATGTTTCCCTATGAGGAGACAGAGGATCAGATTCATGCGATCAAGGATGTCAAACGCGACATGGAGAGCACTCGGATCATGGACAGGCTGGTCTGCGGCGATGTCGGTTTCGGCAAAACTGAGATTGCGATTCGAGCCGCGTTCAAGGCAGTTATGGACGGGCGTCAGGTTGCCATGCTGGTTCCGACTACCATACTCGCGTCCCAGCATTACCAGACTTTTTCCGAAAGAATGAAAAGCTTCGGCGTAAATGTTGAGCTGTTATGCCGGCTTCGGACGCCTGCGGAGGTCAGACGAACAATTGCCGGATTGAAAAACGGTTCTGTTGATGTCGTGATAGGTACGCACAAGGTTCTCGGAAAAAGTGTGGAATTCAAAAACCTCGGTCTGCTGATCATAGATGAGGAGCAGCGTTTCGGCGTGCGGCACAAGGAAAAACTGAAAACCCTCAAAACCACGGTTGATGTTTTGACGCTGACAGCCACGCCCATACCCCGGACACTTCACATGAGCCTGATAGGGATCAGGGACATGAGCGTGCTGACCGAGCCGCCGGAGGATCGAATGCCGATCCAGACATTTGTAATGGAGCGGAGCGATGCGATAGCCAGAGAGGCAATCCTGCGTGAGATCAAACGTGGCGGACAGGTTTATTATATATATAATCGTGTCCAGGGAATAGAGATGATGCAGGCGTCACTGTCGGAACTCGTTCCGGAGGCGCGTGTTGCATATGCTCACGGCCAGATGGATGAGAGGGATTTAGAGGACACTATGTACAGTTTCGTTCAGGGCGAGATAGATGTTCTCGTCTCGACGACCATAGTGGAATCGGGCCTTGATATACCGAATGTAAATACGATTATCATAGAGGACTCGGACAGGTTCGGGCTGTCGCAGATCTATCAGCTGCGTGGCAGAGTCGGTCGAAGCGGACGCGCGGCATACGCTTTTTTGATGTATCGCAGGGAGAAACTCCTGCAGGAGGTTGCGGAAAAGAGGCTTGCTGCAATACGTGAATTTACGGACCTGGGTTCGGGTTTCCGGATCTCAATGCGTGATTTGGAGCTTCGGGGAGCAGGCAATATTTTAGGTACTGGCCAGCACGGACACATGGCAGCGGTTGGCTATGATCTCTACTGCAAAATGCTCGATGCAGCGATAAAACGGCTGAGAGGTACGGAGATTCCGCAGGAGGAATATGAAACTTCTGTTGATATTAGGGTTGACGCATTTATCCCGATGGAGTATATTAAAAATGAGTTTCAGAAACTGGATGTCTATAAAAGGATAGCGGAGATTGAGACTGTCGCCGAGGCGGATGATATCAGGGAAGAGTTGAATGACCGTTTTGGAGAGCCTCCGAAAAGTGTGGAGAACCTCCTGACAATCTCCCTGCTGAAACATCGCGCGAACAGGATATATATAACCGCGCTGGATGAAAACAACGGCCGCCTGCGGGCTGCTATGTACCCACAGGCAAAGATAGATCCGATGAAGATTCCCGGAATAATAAAAGAAGCGGGAGGCAAATTGCTGTTTGAGCCGGAGAGAACGGTCAACCGAATGGGACAGACAATAAATAATCCGCCGTTTTTTACCTGCAGCATAGATTCAGATGTTCTGGCGGAGGCTGACTGGCTGATTGGTCAGATCGAGCAGCTTTCATTACAGGAAGATAGTGCAGATAAAACTGAATGATATCATTTGGAAGATGGCAAGGTAAAAAAGATTGACTGGATCGGGGAGACATAATGCGGAACCGGATTGACAATTCGCAACATGAATAAATCATGCGGAATCAGATTTACAGGATTGGGATAGATTCGGAGAAATTCAACAAAAACAGGAGTAATGTTATGAAAAAACGAAGAAACAAGATATTTA
>JAGABX010000040.1 GCA_017614395.1 Eubacterium sp. | reverse complement strand
AAGGTAGATCGCGCAACCAGGGATTCCTCCGATGATTGGTCCGAAATACGGAATCATGTTAGTGATGCAAACTATAACCGACAACAACACCGGATATGGAAATCCAAATGCCAGCATTGCAACAAAAGTAATGATTCCGATGATCAGAGAATCTATTGCCTTGCCCAATAAAAAGCCGTTAAAAATCTTGTTGCTTCTTAATAATTTTTTCCAGAAGCCTTCTGCATATTTTTCAGGTACTATAGCATGTACCAAACGATGTGCATTCCGCGCCAGAGCGTCTTTTTCCCACACCATGTATATCGAAATAACAAGTCCGAAAAATATGTCGTATACCAACACAAATGTTGATGTAAAAACAGAATAAATATGTGGAAAAACCGACGTTCCCAAATTGACTGCTATGCTGTTAATATTATCCTTTAATGATGTCATTAAATCTGTTGTATTTACGAACGGGATCCAATCTAAAAATGTAGTCGGATTAGTCTTGATATAGTCATATCCTCTCTGCACGGTTTTACTGAGTTCTCTCACGCTCTGCGCAATCTGTGGCGCTATGAATACAACTATTACCGTGATGGCGCCGATTACTATGGCGTAGGATATCACTATCGCAAATACCCTTTTCAGTTTTATGCCACGCCCCGTTGAAATATGGTTAAACAGTTTAGTAAAAATCCGTACCAGCGGCAATATCAGATATGCGAAAAAGAATCCGAGGATGAACGGCATGAACACCTGGAATGCTTTTCCGAGAGCCTCAACGGTTCCGGACCAGTTGACAATCAGCATGATTACCGCCGTTCCGGCTGCCAACATGGCTATGATGTACCATATATTGGACAGGATCATTTTCAGCCTGCTCACATATCTTTTTTCTGCTTTTTTTTCGTCTTTCATGTGACTCCTCTCCTCAATACCTGAATTTTTATCTTACTCACTCCGTCCGGTTGCCCATACCGTATTCCGCTTCGCCACAGGTTCGACCAGCCATTTATGATGCCTTTAAAACCGGCAGTTCCACATAACTTGACTTGTTATCGATCGTAAACTGATACTTTGAAGCCTTCAGGTAGCTAAAACCTGCCTGCTCCGTGTATTTATCAACATACCAAAAGCTTTCGTATGCCATACCGTATCCCCCGTAACTCATGATACACAGCTTCAGCTTGTGTCCCGCTTTCACGGTGTAATTCTTCGGCATCAGATAAATCGTATAGTCATAATATGCATCATTTTTAGTGGGTTCCGACGGTTCCGTACAGGTCTCCGGTTCCCAGCCGGAATTTGGCATTCTCAGGTTTATGCTGCCATCACTGATCTCTTTTTCCTTCGACGGTTTCATGTCAAACGCCATTTCAACAAAGTCTCCGATCCCCTCCCCCATATCAAGCAGGTTTTCTGTATTATATTTCGTTGCTGCGTACCCTTCACCATAATCCGGGTCATCATAAAAAGCATCAAACTTTTTATCAGAGGAGTCGACCAGCCTCACTAAAACCGTAGGAGCGTTTTTGTTTACATCCGGCATTTTTGCCCGGAGATGTACGGCAACCATGCCACTCAATGTAATGTCTTTGTCTATTTTCTGCTCCCAGACCGTATGCATGCTCTTGTCCTTCATTTGACCCTCTATTAAGTTTAAATGATCATCGTTGAGTTTACTTAGTAATTTATCACTGTTAAACTTTATTGTTGTCTCCTCCGCAGGACCTGTCGGACGGAATTCCAGGTTTTCCGTTTCCCTGCCCTCATCATAGGTTATCCATGAACCGTCCACATTACTCTGTTCCGTATAATCCTTCATCTGATCGATTCCGTTATCGATACCGGCCATATAATGGGCCATCCACCGGTTGATCAGGTCGTCGTAATACTCGTCACCGACTTTTATTTCTGCTGTTGAGGCACCGTCATAATATGTAAGCATATCATGGCATCCCTGATGATAAAGGACCTTGCACTCCTGTCCTGAGTCATCAAATGCCTTTTTCATCATGAATGTTTGATTGGATTTTACATTTCGATCATTCATACCCTCTACCAGGAGTGCGGGTACCGTTGGCTTCGCTTTTGAATAATTATACCTTGCCCAGTATTCACCATAACGTCCGTTTGCCTTTATTTCATCGTAATTCCTTTGGAACAGGAAGTTTTTATAGGTTTGAAAAAGCGGATCCGCCTTCCCTTCTTTTTTCGAACCGTAATGATAACGTATCGCACTGTCATCACCCAGCCATGACAAATAATCCGCGGCTACTTCGACAACACTGCCCTGTTCATATATATAATTATACCAGCTGGCTATCGCTCCGCATGGGATCACGGTGTCAAGTCCCTTTACTCCCAATGTCGAAACCTCATAGGTCAGGGTTCCGAGATAGGAAATACCGGTCATTGCCGTATGTCCATTGCACCAGTCGGCACGGAGCAGCTTTGTCCCCTCCTGATCCGCATAGCCGTTCCGGTCTCCATGCAGCCACTCCACGATAGCGCCCAAGGCCTGTGCCTCGACCCGTTCTCCGCAACACTGCAGACCCTCACATTCTTTCGCCCCTCCGAGTCCGGGAGTGGTCACATATGCGTAACCCCGTGTGATGTAATATCCATTCTCCTCCAGAAGTCGGGTGTCGTACCCTTTTTCACCCAAATCATTGACCCAGGCCGAACAACCGGAGACAACCTCCGCTGTGCTTACCTCCGTCTGAGGTATTCGAGGATCGGGAGAGTTCGTCAACAGGTCATAATTAAACGAGTTTTCTTTCAATGTATTCATCAACTCTTCTGTTTCATTTCCCGGCCGATGATCATTGACCAAATATGGATTGGCGACAAACAATACAGGCGCCTGATAATAACCCTGTGTAGCTGATTTCGGAACCTGAACATACGCCATGATCAGATCGCGTTTACCATCCTGATCGGTGTCATAATCCGTCTCAACCCACACCGGGAACCGGTCGATATAACTGGCATCATTGGAATAGGTTCCCTTATAGTCATACTGCCGGGTGTACGGGTAGATCGGTTTTGCCTTTCCCGTCTCGTCATACTGCATCCCTGTTTGCGGGATATCTAACAGATATTTACTTTTTACCGTTACGGGAACGGATATCTTTTTCTTCTTTAATTCTTTAGTTTTAGTTGATTTGTTTTGGTATTTTATTGTTACAATTACATTTGTTTTTCCCGGGCTTTGAGCAATTATTGTTTCCTTTTTTGATACCATCACAATATAATCATTTTTTGATTTAAGAGTTATTTTTTTTATGTTAAATTTCTTTTTGTTTTTGATTTTTATTCTTGAGTTTTCATATGTGTTTTCACCGTTCCCGACAGATATTGTGAGTGTTCTCATTGACGTATCTATCGTCGGAGTTTCGGCTGCGTTTACATCATTTCCATTCAAAAAAAGTGTGCTTCCTGCTAAAAATAATATGGCTGCAACTTCTTTAGTTTTACACTTCATATGTTCCCTTCTTTCTATAATTTGTTTTGTATTTTTTTTCAACTGCTTTTGATATATACTTTCACCTGTTTCTTTGTACTGATTTATAATTTCATTATAATCCTTTTATTATTGGTGAACAATAACGGATTTGTTTTTGATTTATAACTGTTTAATAACTCAACATTTTTGTCATGATCAATCGGATTTTTACGCGTTATTATTTAATTATTCGATTTTATGGTATGTTTTTTATTGATTTTTGTGTGTTTTTTTCTTATTTTGTCGGTATTTTTCTTATATTTTGTTATTTTTTGAAAAAAGTGCTTGCATTTTATTAATAAGTGGTATATAATGGTTTCATTGTATGAACATGAGCGCCATTAGCTCAGTTGGAAGAGCACCTGACTCTTAATCAGGGTGTCCGGGGTTCGAGCCCCCGATGGCGTATCCCGAGTCCTTGTTCGGCAGACCTGCAACTGCTGGGTGAGGACTTTTTATTTGCTT
>JAGABX010000039.1 GCA_017614395.1 Eubacterium sp. | reverse complement strand
TCATTTTAGATACCTCTCTTATTGTTAGTTTGGTTACAAACCATCGGACGCGGTCAGTAACCATCTAACTCTAACTGAGGTATCATTTTTAGTCAAGCCCCTGTTGATCTCTACATTTTATATTATACAGGAAGCTTTCATAAAATCTGAACTCTCGCGATTGTCCTTTTCACTAATAATATGCACGACACCTGCAAAAGGTGACATTATATAACATCTGATCTAAGAAAGATAGTTTACTGCGCTGAGCGCCGCTACATTTCCTTCTCCCGCTGCCTTTATATACTGATACGGCGTACCGGTGATATCCCCGCATGCAAATACTCCATCGAGATTCGTCTGCATGTGACGATCAACTACGATGTGCCCGCCATCCGTCTCAAGTCCGGGAACCAACCTATCAGGCGCGATCGCATCCCTCAGCACGAATACCCCATCTGTTGTATACTCGCTCTCAGATGTAACCACGATTCGTTTGTCTCCCTCCGAACGGATTTCCTTCACCTGTTCTCTCACCACTCTGACAGTATCCGGCAGATCAGTTTCGTCCTTATATATGGGAATGTATGTTACATCACTGCAGACTTCCGAGAGAAAGGCTGCTTCTTCCTCTTCCTTTTTGCTGTACCCGACTACGATCACCGACTTTCCACGATACAGTGATGCATCACAAGTAGCGCAGTAGCTCACCCCACGACCTAAAAGCTCATCCTCGCCCGGTATCGATTTACCGGTAACAATGCCTGTCGCCAGGATAACACTTTTTGCCTCGAGCATCTCCTCATCAGCCTGTATCGCAAAATAATCTCCCATCGCATACACAGTGCTAACGCGCTTTTTCGTAATTTCTATCTCCATCTTTTCAAGGTGAGATATAAATGCTCCGGCGAGGGCATCTCCCCGTATATCCGGCAAGCCAGGATAGTTTTTAATCTCTTGTGCTTTTTCAACCTTACTGCTGATCTCATCGCCGATCAAGAGGACTGTTTTATTCCTGATCTTAGCCGTGATCGCCGCTGATACTCCGGCTGGTCCGCATCCGATGATCGCGATATCAAAACGATTATTATTCATATTTGTTTTCCCTCCCTTGATTCCTGCATAATATGATACCACACGGGAACACCAATGTACAGACCAAGATAGAATAACAATAATGTACTAATCATAACCACTGCCCTCCATTTCCGGGATAATCCCTTGATTCTACAGAATTCTCGCATACCTCGCGGATCCTATTAATCATCCGATCGCTTCTTTCGCCTTTCCAATGAGTCGCATTTGTGAAAAATCGAATCCGCACTTGAGCCACCTCCAATCAGAAAACATATTGTCCATTTTTACACACTCTCCTTTCCGGAAACCGCCAATAATCGTTTGCCCGGGCGGTCTTCCAAAACAGTAAAATATACACCAAACAACTGATGGATTCAAGGTATAAATCCATACTTCAAACTCTTTGTTTCCGTCTCCTCCTTCACCTCCGGAACATCACAGGCATCGATCGTCGTGATCAGCTCCGTAGTGATCTCGGACTCGTCAACACCCATGATCCTCTCAGCGAGATTCATCTCTGCTTCCTCGAGAACCTTTCTGACAAAACGACCGTTACCGTAGTCGTCTGTCTTTCTTTCAGAATCATATATGACACGGAGTTTATCCATCGCTTCATCGGTAGCTGTCATCTGTTTTTTTGAAAGCATGATCCGCGTGATCTCACACAGCTCATCCGTAGAGTAGTCCTCAAAGTTTATCGTAAAAGCGATTCTTGAAAGCATCCCCGGATTCCTGTCGAGAAACTCCTTCATCGGCTCCGGATATCCGGCAAAAACCACGATCACATTGTCTCTGTGGTTCTCCATCTCCTGAACCAGCATATTGATGGCCTCATCACCATAACCACTTTTATAGCCGTCAACCAGCGAGTACGCTTCATCGATAAAAAGAACTCCTCCCTGCGCTTCCTTAAACTTACTCTTCACCAGAGGTGCTGTGGATCCTACATGATCACCGACCAGATCGGCCCGTCCGACCTCGACAAAGTTTCCTGTCGGGAGAACCTTCTCGTCCTTCAGCATCTCAGCAAAAAGCCTTGCAACCGTTGTCTTCGCCGTGCCCGGATTTCCGGTAAACACCATATGGAGCGACGCTTTTTCTCTCGGGATACCCCTGTCGATGCAAAGCCTGTTCAGATTATACCTCGCTATTGCCTTGCGGATCACATCCTTCACATTGGTCAGTCCTACCATCTCATCAAGCTCCCTCGCTGCCGTGCCGACCGGACGCTCCTCCTTGGTCCCCTCATCCAGTGAGGTGATGTCCTCCCTTTTTATCAGAAACAATTCCTTATTTCTGATGCTACTGATTTCTGATAGTTTCTTTTCCGATTTTTTTCCTCGTTTTTGCTTTGCTTGATTTTGAACTATGTTCTCCGCTTCGAACGGTTTCCGCTCCACAAACTCACTCGACTTATCCCGTTCCGGCTCAGTACAGTTGCCGGGAAAAAGCCTCACCGCCTGATTTTCCGTGGCACGGTCAATCAGGTTCCGCACATAGCGACCGTTTCCGAAGTTGTCGGTGTTTCTTGCTTTTTCAAAAATATAAGCTGCTTCCTTTACGGCATCATCGGTAACGGAGAAGCCTCTCTCGCGAACCATGTATTTGAATATCTCCGTCAGCTCGTCTGCTGTATAGTCCGGAAACTCGATCCAGTGAGGGATCCTGCTCTTCAGACCTTCATTGATCTCCATGAAGTCCTTCATTCTTTCGTTGTAACCGGCTAGGATAACTATTACCTCATCGCGTCTGTTTTCCATCTCCTGGATCAGCGATGTGACAGCGACATCAGACTTCATCGCGTAAGCTTCATCGATAAAAAGAACTCCGCCTTTGGCTGCTGTAAAGGCTTCCCGGATCGCACCTACACATCCCATACCATCCAGATCCATACCTCCTCGCTCGACGCAAATCCCGCTCTTTAAGATCCCTTTTTCCTTTGCTATCCCGGCAAAAAGCTTTGCCACAGTCGTCTTGGCACTTCCCGGATTTCCTCCGAAGATCATATGCATAGAACCTGCCTGATAGTCTTTTCCTTTTCGTTTTTTTCTTTCCTTTTCGATCACGTCGGAGGCGAGGATGCTGTCAATCTTTTTCTTTACGATATCGAGTCCGATGAGGCCTTGTAGTTTTTCATAAGGAGAGATCTCTTCCTCATCTCTGTCGAGCATAAAACCTTCGGAAAAATCATAATCATATGCCTTCAGGACATTTTTATTCAGGCACCAGGACTCGAACTGTTCATAGGCCATCAGTACATCCGTCTGAGAAAACTCGCTTCCCGGAAACAGCCGCATGAACTCCTCCGCCTGATCGGCATACTCGGCATAGTCGGAGTCACTGATCAGCGCTTCCATATACCGGATAGCCGCCTTCCTGCCTGCTTTCCCCTCACGCAGCATAACCGGTATCGCGTATTTTTTTATTTCCGGCAGCAGATAGTAGGAGAAGCCCGGGCGGTTCATATCGTAGGTGAAAACAAAAAGGCAGTGATTACGATACTTCCTGAATATCTTCTCAAAATACTTCGCCGTTGTTACATAATCCGAAGGTTTAAAGCCGAATTTTTCTGACAGATCGATCACGACCACGCCACCGTAATTGTTTTCTATCATATCTTCAATATGATTCGTATGCATAAAAACACTCGGCTCGATTTCACTGATGATCTCCATACGCCTTGTGCTGATACGATGTGACTTCAGAAGGCTATGCATCAGCGCACCGGTCATGTCACTCGCCGCCTCCATGCTTCGCCCGGAGATGATATAATGAACCGTATTTCCCTTGCACTCAGGAGTATTCTTATGTGTCTCAATATTTTTCAGTTCCTTTCGAAACCCCTGATCATAAATAGCTTTTTCCGTATTCTCTCTATCAGCAATCATTCTTTCCTCATACTCATAGTGGAGATTCACGGGATCTCTGGACATTTCTGCGTAATAATACCAGCAATGAGCCTCATCAGCAATATGCGATGTATAACCGGACCCCCATCTTCGTTTTGATTCCAGCAGGCGATCAACAAACTCTATCATCGTGATCTCTACCGGTTCTCCTATCATTCGTTTAACAAAGAATGTTTCCTTCAGCAGGCCGACCAACGAATCATATGCTGCCTGAAAACCGGTTTTCTGCTCATCATAAGAAAAGACCGAATGAAAGCATCCCTCTTTCTCCTTAAAAACAATGCAAGTCACATGATTCTCCGTATTCCGGTATAGATAATCATTGACTGCTTCGATAGGGGTAGGATAGTATCCGGAGCCTCCGATTCGTATGTTTGATTCTGTCCGTATCCTCTCGGCGTTTGTCATAAGCTCTTCAGAATTGGTTCCGATGATCATTTTGTAATATCGCATGGTTTCCTCCATTCCGGGAGAAAAAATCCCCCATAACATAAGTGATGGTTTTTACCTTTCACTTATATTATGGGGGCTGGGATCTTCAGAATTCTGAAAAATAGGGTTTGTTGGTTATGCCTACAATCCTCTATAGATGAAATGATCTTTTGCTATCTTAACATTATAAAGAGACAGCAATTCTTCATCCGGTCGTAGAATCTCGGCTAGTTTAAGAGTTGGCTGGCCCGGCCGTTGCCCGCTTATCAGACGGGTTTCCTCACATTTCTCGATGATGTATTTTTTTGCAAAATCACCTGTACAGTTCCTCCATTGACACGGTTGTCACGCGGGGATCCACCTCCGGAACACCTTTGGAAAACCCACCGAGTGAAAACAAAAGGATGCTTTTTACATCGTATGGTTCAATCAAACGAATGCGATCGACACATGTTTTCGCATCCTCTGTAGAAAGCTTTTTATTTTTGAATTTACACTCACCAATCACAGCCTCTCGTGAAGCCTTGTTGATCCCGACCACATCAATATCAGCCGGTGTTTTCTTTAATTTGTCTGCGCCGGCCCATTTTCCGACCGAGGTCAACAAAGTATCAAGCTGTCCCGTAAGTCCTTTTTCCAATGTATAGGCTCGACACATTTTTTCAAAAACAGCTCCCATGAAATCATGTAAGTATGGTTTTACCTGTATGTCGTAAAACACATCGCCGTGCGCGAGCGCGATAGCGTCTCTCCCAGGTAGAACAAAACGATACCAAAAGGAAAACATAGAATCTTCAATGATATATCCCGACTGGTTTTTACTTTTTTCATTCAGAATCGGAATGAACTTGCTGATTATGCGTACCGCTGACAGATTCGACAGAGATTTTGAAAGAGCCGCCGTCTGAGCCCCGGTTTTTTGCGAAATTTCATGCATCTTGACAGCACCGTTTGCCATGCTTCCGATAATAGACATGTATGTAGATATATTTCGAAATTCCTGCCTCAGGAGATTAATCGGTTCATCCACCATATAGCCTGCTTCTGAAAAAAACAGGCGTTTCAGATTGGAATCCAGAGATTCTTTTTCATTAAACTGCTCGAGATATTTGGCTACTCCGCCGGTCACACCGTAAACGATTGCTTTTTGTTCATAGGAATAATCGGATACAAAGTTGGCACTATCCATGTAATCAAATGGTTTCAGATCCATGGCGGCCGTTCTCCTGCCAAACAGGGGACTTTTTTCACCGAGAACGTCCTCCTCCATAAATCGGATAGAGGAACCGCACAGAATCAGAAAAATGTTTTGACCCCCGAGCACCGTATCAATAATCCGTTGCATAACCGACAATATAGATTTGTCCGCCATGGCAAGATATGGGAACTCATCGATAACGATGGTCAGGCGCTCCTCTCCCATGTTGGCAACGATAAAGGAAAACGCGTCCTCAAAACTCCGAAACTCCGGTGCCGTATCGCCCAGCATCAGGGATCGAAAAACAATCTCACTGAACGAACGAAGATTGTCAGCCACATCAGTTTCCACCGCCATGTAGTAAATGCTGCGTTTGTCTTTTAGAAACTCCCGGATCAGCCGTGATTTCCCCACACGCCGGCGCCCATAAAGAATCAGCATTTGAAAAGAATCCTCATTATGCATTGATTCCAATGTAGATAATTCACGCTCACGTCCGATAAATCTGTCATTTTTCATATGGACACATCCTTTTACTAACTTTAAGGTTACTAACTCTAAAGTTAGTATAGGGTATTATTGCAGATATGTCAAGTACGAATTCATTCACACAAAAAAGCTACATTCAGCGATTTCATATTACATCCCTTCAATACTCCCCGACAAACACCGTCGTAGCCGGGCCGCGCATCCGAACTTCTCCGGACTCGAGCCATGTGTCGTAGAGTTTTCCGCCCCGTATCTGCACCTCAACCTCCGTGCCTCGTTTAACATATCCGTTCAGTACCGAGGCTACCGTCACGGCACAGGTTCCTGTTCCGCAGGACATAGTCTCACCGGAGCCGCGTTCCCATACACGCATACGAACCGTGTGATCATCAACTACCTCGACGAATTCGGTGTTAACCTGTTCGGGAAAAGCTTTATTCTTCTCAAAAAGTGGACCGACTTTTTCCAGGTCAAGATCATCTATTCCTTCTGTAAAGATTACACAGTGGGGATTACCCATTGATACACAAGTAACACGATATGTCGATCCGGCGACATCCAGAGGACAGTCCACAATCTTATCACCACTGAAGACCGCATGTTCGGGCGCTTTACTATCTGAACTATTGATACCGGTCAAATTAATTTCGGACAAATCCACCGGAATATCCTTCGGCGTCAGTATTGCCTGCCCCATATTTACGCTCACATATTTGCATACGCCATCCTCGATAGTTAATTCCAACTCCCGGATACCGCTGGCGGTTTCTATACTGATTACGTCTGTTGTTACCAGTCCCTTGTCATAAACGTATTTCGCCACACAGCGTATCCCGTTCCCGCACATCGCACCCTCGGAGCCATCGAGATTGAACATTATCATCCTCGCATCTGCCATGTCCGACGGCGCGATTGCAATGAGTCCGTCCGAACCGATTCCGAAATGTCTGTCGCTGACCTCTCGCGCTACCTCATCCACCGGTCGTCCGTCAACCGTCAGGAGTTTACCGTTGTCATCATAGGTCGCATCTACACTGTCATCATATCCCGGAAAAAGGTTTATGTAAATATAGTCGTTTCCGGTACCATGCATTTTCGTAAATTTCATAGAAACTCTCCTCCTATAATATGACACTGTCAAGTATCCCCTTCAGCCATGCGATACAGATGCCGTAATTCGTAATCGGAACGCCCTGCTCTCTCGCCTGCTCAATCCGCGACATGATAGCGCGTCGGTTTGACATGCACCCGCCACACTGGATCACCAGATCGTAGTCGCTGAGATCTGTGGGAAAATCGGACCCGGCACAGACATCGACCGATATAACTGACTGCTGTTTATTGTCATCTGCTGTCATATCTATCGATGTCTGAATCATCGCCGGTATCTTCACACGGCCGATATCTTCCTCCATCGGCGCGTGCGAACAACTCTCCGCTATGAGTATCCGCGCACCTGCCGTCAGGTTTTCAATACTTCGCGCGCCCTCGATGTAGGTTTTTACATCGCCCTTCAATCCCGCATATAATATTGAAAAAGACGTCAGCATGCTCTCGGGTGGCTTTTTCCCGTATACAATATCGAAAACCTGCGAATCGGTGATGATCAGTTTCGGCGGTTTTTTCATGTTGTTCAAAGCATCATCGATTTGCTCTGTTGATACAGATGTGACTATGCAGTGTTTGTCGAGCAGCTCACGAACTGTAGTCACCTGCGGTAATATTAAACGTCCCCGCGGAGCCTGTTTATCCTGTGGCATAACGAGCAATACAGAATCGCCCTCGTTAACGAGATCGCCGATTATTGTTTTTTCGTTTGATGAGTTTGCTGCGTTTATAATTGCGGCGCGAAGTTCCTCTATTCCCTCGCCGGAAACAGCGCTGACAGGAATACAGAATTGATTACTCAATATATTTGACAGGCTCTTATTTTTATCAGAAAATGAATCCGCCGAACTGCCAATTGATGCAGTTTCTAATACATTTTTTTCAATAATACTGTTGATCATGACAACAATATTTTTTTCTGAATTATCCACATATTTTTCTACTTGTATTTCTGCATGTTTTTCTATATAATTATCAGCATATTTATCCGCATAATTTATAGCAAATATTACCGGAATATTATTGCTGTTTAATTGCTTAAATAATTTTATTTCTTCTGAAATAATTCTTTCTGATAAATCTATTATGTTCTGTTCGGTTTTTGTTGCTGATTTATTTTTTTCGATTATTTCATCTGAATTAGTTCTTTCGGTGCTTTTTTTAGTGCAATTATTACCTGTTAATCCACCAGCCTGACCGACAGAGGATCCATCAATTACAATAACTGCAATATCTGTTTTTTTGATTACCTCACGGGTTTTTTCCATTCTTTTTTCAGACAATACTGTTTCATCTGAAAAACCCGCAGTATCAATCAGCAGACACGGGCCTATCGGCTGTATTTCAACCGCCTTGTATACGGGATCTGTCGTGGTTCCTTTCTCTGCTGATACTATTGAAACCTCCTGGCCACAGAGAGCATTAATGAGCGAGGATTTTCCCGCATTGACCTTTCCGAAAAAAGCAATATGTGTCCGCAGTCCCGAGGGAGTCTCGTTGATTTCCGCCATAAACTATCCACTCCCTTCGCTAATTATATACACACTGAAGATTCATCATGCACATACAATACAGAGTTTCCGATACTCTATCCTAAATATGAATGTTTCCATGCTCCTATCGGTCGGGATCCTGCCACATATCCAGAATCTCCCGAAACTGTAAATTCAATTCATGATAAACCCGCGCATCCGGCCACGGGAGACCGTCAATATAATCTCTTTTTCTGCTATCCAGCCGATTCAAATAATCCTGATATTTTTTTGGTTCATGTCGTTTCCATATGCCGATATCAACTGCCGCGTACTCTCTGTTATCATCAGCTGCAGAAATAACCTCAACCTGCCGGAAGCTTCTGCGTCCGTATTTTCCGATGTCCATTACAAATTCTGTTTTTATGTTACCTGCCGAAACATCCTCCGGACGTTCCATACGTAGCACGCCTTTTTCAACATAATGCTCCCAGACTGTTTCGGCAATCTTCTCCACAGATACCGGATAATCCGTAGCCTCCTTGATCCTACGCACGGAATAACCCTGATCAGCCAAATGACAGATCAGATCTCGATTCGCTACACCAAACACAAAATTAGACAATGCCTGGTTAAATGACCTGTTTGTTTCATCTGACTCGCGTGGTTTATTCAAACCGAAACCTCCTACATCTTCGCGACAACAACCTTTTTCCCCTGTCCGCGGTTTTTGAACAGTTTTTTGTACTTTTTCAGACGAACCTTCACTACTGAGATCCGGCAGTCGTGGACGCCCTTCAGCGCCTGGTCGCCGACGGTTTGCAGAACCTTGGAGTAGACCTCGATAGCGGTCAGTTTAGTGCAGTTGGAAAAGGCAGAATTTCCGATCACTGTCACCTGGATATTGATCACTACGCGTCGGAGATTCTGACAGCTCGAAAAAACATTAGCACCGATCGTGATGTTTATGGTGTCGAGTTTCTCCGAATTGTAGTCGTCATAGATCACGAAGTCTTTTTCCGCCCCGGCTAACTCCATATCCGGTGCTTTGATTGACTCATCACCTATGATGATCTCGCGTATGGCCTGGCAGTTTTTGAAAGCGCGGTCACCGATTGATACTATCGTTGGGGCGAGCCTCGCATCCTTCAGGCGTTTACAGTTTAAAAAGGCCTCCTTCTCGATGATGCGAAGCACCGGTGATGTCTGCATCCTGGTCAATGCGGTACAGTTTTTAAATGCCGATGACTCCACCACCTCTATGTACTGGCCGAATGTGACCTCTTTCAGTGTTTCCTCGCCTTTGAAGGCGTTTTTCAGTATTCTGGTAACCCGGTACTCGATACCGTTTTCATCCTCCACGGTGTCCGGGATTATGACCTTGACCTCATCCTCAGCTGTTCCGGCATAACCCACCTTGGTTCCGCCTAACGTGCGGAATTCATTTCCGTCCTGCCTGAGTGTTTCGCCCTTAGGCAGTGGCGTGGCTGATGGCTTGGGAGTCTCCGTCGGCTCAGGCGTGGGAACTATAACGGGTTCAGCGGTCGGAATGGCTGTAGCTGCCGGTTCCTCCTCGGGCTCCGCTCCGGAAGAGCCGGAAGATGTGTCGCCGCTGTTTTGCGATACGCCATCTACAGTTACATTTGTTGCCTGACCGGCCAGGGAATTCCCATCGCCTACATTGGTTCCCTGATGAGCAGGAGCAATATTGATGGTATTTCCTGAATATGTACTGTTCTGAATCGAGGTTCCGTTCATGGAGCCGGCAACCACGCCGACATTATTAATAATTTTTTGGTCGGAATTATCTTTAATCTCAGATCCGGATATACTCAGATTGTTTATTGTGCCTCCGGTTATATTGCCGGCCAACAATCCCGCATTTTCAATTGTGCGGTTATTATTATCGTTATTCAGCACAACCTGTGAATTCACTACACTAACGTTGTTGACCGTCGTATTGGTCATTGAACCGGCGACCACACCTACGTTTGAATAATTATCCAATATCTCTGATGTAACGCTGCTGTTCTGAAATGTCACGTTTTGAATGGTAGCACTGCTTGTAGATGGGAAAAAGCCGAAATTTGCTGTAGATTGGTCAAAATTGCTTCCACCTACAACATAATTACTGATCGTATATCCGCCACCATCGAAAGTTCCACTGTATGAAGGAGAGTTTGAGCCCCAGTTTGGACCGGAGCCATTCATATTTATGTCGTTTGTCATTATAAAATTGGCACTACTGTTACCCGACCCGGAATAATCGGGACCAGTATAATGAGACGCATTGGCGTTACTACCTAATATCATATCGGTCATCTCATAAATATCTGCAGGTAATGAGAGTGGATAATTGCCGTTAGCATCCGGAGTAAGCGTCGCATACGTAACCTCCGGCATCGTTGACGGCAGCACTCCCCCGATCGCCAGGAATAAAACCAGAACCAGGAACACAATCCGGTATCTTTTTACACGATATAATCTCCTCATATCCGACTCCCCCCTTAATACGCTAACAGGTTAATGGTAACACTTTGTTCTTTCGTTTCACGCACCGGCTGCGAAACAACAGAATTCCGCTGCAACTCCTGGCGGTGCTGAAACCGGCCGCTCATCACACAGCTACCCACCCCAAAACATTCTTTCCGAGTGTCCCGGCGCGCAACATCAGACGGTTTATATCCGCAACGCGTGACTCTCCGATCCGAATACCGATCATGATGCCGTCTACACCCTGCAATCTGTCAATCGTCGTGGCGTCATCTATTAAATCAACACCGACGACAACCTCATGTGAGGATCCCGAACTCAGTGCGGAGGCGACCGATACAGCATCTACTTTTTCTCCGACACCGATCAGCATTACTCCACCGTCACCGCCGATCATCAGATCCAGGTTCGCATTAACAACAGCAACCGGAGATGTTCCGGTTGAACCTCCTGTCCTGCCTGATCCATCCGGATTACGCGAACCGCTGCTGCCCCCGGAAAGATCTCCCAAAAGCTCGAGTCCAAATGTTGACTCCACCTGCCTGCGACTGATAATGCAGCCGCGTCTGAGCAGGCGAAACATTACGATGCAAAATCCCAGTATCAATCCGAGTACAAATCCGGCAATCACATATTTTATTACGGATTTGATACTGATACCGCTGCCTCCCGTAGCTGTCGGAGGAACCGGCATAGGAAACGCCGCGGCTATGCTGTTCACGTTTGTTATGGAACCCATCATGAGAGTCATCATATTGCTCAGGTTAACGCGGTATTCCTCTATCTTCTTCAGATGTCCGCTACAATGAGTTACGACAATGCCGTCCACCTGGATCCCGTCCTTGTCTGCCTGCTCTGCGAACCAGTTTTTCAGGTATGACGCTGCGCTTTCTATATCCCAGCCGTCAACCGCAATTGCTTGGACAGTGGTTTCTCCCTCCTGATCATCAATATCCAGCAGATCACTTTTGTACCTCGCCAATTTGTCCGATTCAGAGCCGAAAACCAATTTTTCATCCGCCGACTGTATCCATCCCGAAACTAATCCTTTGTGGTTTCCGCTGCCATTTTCAAATTGGATGACAATATTCTCCCACTCACATGCTCCGGCATCGAGCTTCATCAACGGGTGATCACGAAAAACCGTTCCGAGACGCAGCCACTCCCGGCGAAACTTGACCATTGCCTCCTTGGCCAGCGGTGAATACTCACCGGTCATCTCCAGATTCTCATCATACCATTCCTGTTCCTGTGCCTCGGTTTGTGTCGTCTCCTCCTGAGATCCTGCCTGTGACGAACCGCGCAGATATCCGAATGCGCCCCCTGCAGCAGCACACAGAATCGCAGCAACAGCTAAAACCACCCAATGCCGGAGAACTACGCGCATCAGCTCTCCTATTGTTATTTCCATTCCGACTTCTCTGTTCATTTATTGATGCTTCCTTTCTGAAAAAACACTTCCTGCGCCGACAGTAAAACATGTTTTCTATGCGAGTCCATGCATGTCCTATAGGCAACACCACGGCAAACTCGGGTGAATTCCCACGTTTACTGTGCAACAACATGATTATAACAGACAACCTCCCGGGGCGCAACATTTTTCTTGTCAGTGTTGACTTTTCGAATGAAACGATATATAATTAAGAACGAATTTGCTGACAACCGGTAACTGTGAACGACCGACAAACATCCGAAAATCCGTTATAAACTCGATTTTTTAAGCAGTTCCGTGAACATTACCGGATCATATCATAGTACAACCCCTATAGGAAAGGTCTGTCAATGAACATTCTGTATATCGAGCACTATGCCGGTTCGCCGGACATGGGGATGGAATTCCGTCCGTATTACCTATCCCGCGAATGGGTTCGGCAGGGACATCATGTCTCAATAATCGCCGGTGACTATTCACACCTCCGGAAAAAGAATCCCCGGATCTCTCATGATTTGAAAAAGTCCACGATAGACGGCATAGACTATTACTGGTTACGCACCGGGGAATACGAGGGCAACGGTACCGAGCGTGCCCTGACGATGTTGCGTTTTTGCGGTAAGTTGAAAAAGTACCGGCAGCGCATCTGCGAACTCACAAACCCGGATGTTATCATCTCCTCGTCCACCTATCCGATTGATGCCATAGCGGCGCATAAAATTATTACATATGCAGAAAAACAAACCTCCTGCGCATGTAACCATGGCTGTTGCCATACAGAAGGGAAAAACCATCATAAAAAAATCGTCCATATTCACGAGGTGCATGACATGTGGCCATCGACGCTTATCGAGCTCGGCGGCATGTCAAAGCTCAATCCGTTTGTAATGCTGATGCAGCACGGTGAAAACTTCGCATATTCTCACGCGGACGCCGTGGTCTCACTGCCCGGAAACGCAGAGGAGTATATGAAAAAGCACGGGCTGCGCGAGGGCTGCTTTTTCCACATACCGAACGGCGTCGTCACTGAGGAGTGGTACTACCCTGAAAAGCTGCCGGAAGAACATGGCAGGATCCTCGATCAGTTGAAAAAGGAGGGTAAATTCATTGTCGGTTATTTCGGAGGACATGCCCTCTCAAACTGTCTCGGCACATTGGTCGAGGCGGCGCGTATGATGGACGATGAAAACAGAATAAAGTCAGATGAATCAAATACGAATCGAAAAAACAAATCCCGTTCCGGGAAGCAGGCGCATTTCGTTTTGGTCGGTGACGGCGTGGAAAAACCGGATCTGATCAATGCCGCGAAAGGACTTGATAACATTACATTTCTCCCTCCGGTTCCGAAGCTGGCGATACCGGCGCTGACAGATCAGTTTGACGCAATCTACATCGGAGCCATGGATTCGCCCCTGTATCGTTTCGGAGTATGCATGAACAAAATGTTTGACGGGATGATGGCCGGAAAACCCATACTTTTTGCAATAAACTCCCCTACCACGCCTGTTGAGGAATGTGACTGCGGACGTATACTCCCCCCTGAGGATGCCGATGCGATTGTTTCGTCCGTTCGGGAACTGATGGATTTGCCTGTCTCCGAACGGCAAAAAATGGGAGAGCGCGGCAGACATGAAATTCTGGAAAAATACACCTATCGCAAATTAGCTGAGGAGTTTTTGAACGTGATAGATCAAAAGAAGGAGTCTTCAGTCTGAAATCGGGTCAATACGGCAATTGTACGGTTTCGGCCCCAACCGGATTTGGGTCAGAGAATCTATCATGATTAGGGTAGACTGTAACATAATATAATTAAAAACAGGAGCGTCATTATGAAATATGCACTTATCGGTTGCGGGCGGATCAGCCCGAACCACATCGAAGCAGCAAAGAACAACAATTTAGAATTCGTTGCCATGTGCGATATCCTGCCGGAGGCGATGGAGGAAAAAGCAAAAAAATTCAGTTTGGGAACCGTCAGAAAATACACGGACTACAGGGAACTGTTGGAGCAGGAAAAACCGGAGCTCGTAGCCATTGCAACGGAATCGGGAAATCATGCGTCCATTGCGATTGACTGCATCAACGCAGGCTGCCATACCATAATAGAAAAACCTATTGCCCTGTCAATCGCGGATGCCGATGCAATCATCGCTGCCGGGAAAAGCGCAGGCGTTAAGGTATGCGCAAACCATCAAAACAGGTTTAACAAATCAGTACAAAAAATCCGGGATGCATTGGAAAAAGGACGTTTCGGAAAAATGTTCTACGGAACCGCCCATGTGCGCTGGTGCCGTGACTGGGAATACTATTCACGTGCCGATTGGCGCGGAACCTGGGAACAGGACGGTGGCGCGCTCATGAACCAGTGCATCCACAACATCGATCTCCTCCGATGGATGATGGGGGACGAGATCGATACAGTCATGGGTATGACAGACCGCCTCAATCATGAATACATCGAGGCAGAGGATCTCGGAATCGCGCTGATAAAATTTAAAAACGGTTCATATGGAATCGTCGAAGGAACGACAGACATCTATCCGAAAAATCTGGAGGAAACCCTGTACCTATTCGGACAGAAAGGAACGGTAAAGGCCGGCGGTTCCTCAGTCAACAGGATAGAGGAATGGACGTTTGCTGATTATTTAGATGATCCGGAATCGGTAAAAAAAGAATTCGGGGAGAATCCGCCGAATGTCTACGGGTTCGGCCACACCCCTCTATATGCGGATATGATATCTGCGATAGAAAACGGACGGGAACCGTATGTGACAGCCGAGGACGGAAAACGCGCGCTGGAACTGGTGCTGGCGATATATAAATCAGCTGCCGAAAACCAGCCTGTGAAACTGCCCCTCACTGACTGCTCAACAATGGATTTCTCCGGACGGTTCGGAGAGAGAAAAAGGATGAGGTAGAAACAATTCTTAATTCAGATAAACCTGACAGCCTCGAGTCGAAAAAAGCAACAAATCATTCCGGTGAACGTGGTAAAGTGTTGTTATTTTGGAGGACAATATGAGCAAGAAACAGAAAAAAAAGAATAAAAAAAACGCGAATCCATTGAATATGTCTAAGAAAAAACTAACAAAAAAGGAAATCTATATCCATCCGTCCAGCGTTGTTGACTCGAATGTAAAAATCGGTCGCGGGACAAAAATCTGGCATTTCTGCCATATACAGTCAGGTGCCCGGATCGGCGAGGGATGTTCATTCGGACAAAATGTCAATGTGTCCAACAACGTGAGTATCGGCAGCGGCGTAAAAGTCCAGAACAACGTGTCGATTTACGAGGGCGTTGAGTTAGGCGACAACGTATTCTGCGGACCGTCATGTGTGTTTACCAATGATCTGACTCCGCGCGCAGGATTTCCCAAAGGGCATGAGAATTATAAAAAAACCATTGTTGAGGATAATGCATCTATCGGCGCGAACGCAACCATTGTCTGCGGTCACAGGGTCGGTCACGACGCTCTCATCGGCGCCGGCGCAGTCGTGGCTTCCGATGTGCCTCCGCACGCGCTGATGCTTGGTGTTCCCGCAAAACAGCACGGATGGGTCTGCTGGTGCGGCGAGAGACTGAAACCATACCCAGACAGTCATACAGATGAATATCACTGTCCAAGCTGCGGGACCACCTATCATGAAACACCCGAAGGAATCGAAAGATACCCGGAGGTCTGATACGCATCCTGCCTGAGGCATTATAGTAAACGCATTGTTTTTTCATTTACAATAACAGGCTATTATGACAGCAATTAAATCGTTTATAGAAAATGGAGACCAGCCATGAAATTCAGAGATTTAGGAATTCAATATCAACATTTGAAACCTGAGATCGACGCCGGAATACAGTCCGTCATCGACAGCACGGCATTTATTCTCGGATCACAGGTCAAGGAATTGGAAACCGAACTCGCAAAATACACCGGCAGAAAACACTGCGTGGCCTGTGCCAGCGGTACTGACGCGTTGCAGCTGGCTCTGATGATATGGGGAATAGGACCGGGCGACGCAGTATTTACCTCTGATTTTACCTATTTTGCATCGGCCGGAACCTCCTCAATCCTCGGCGCAACGCCGGTATTAGTCGACATAGACTTAAACACATTCAACATGGATCCGTCAGCATTGGAAACACAGATAAAGAGGGTGTTGGGTGAAGGAAAACTGACACCGCGTGTGATAATCCCCGTTGACCTGTTCGGTCAGCCCGCTGACTATGACAGGATTCTGCCCATCGCTGAAAAATACGGACTGAGGGTTTTGGAGGACGGCGCACAGGGATTTGGCGGCAGCATCAGAGGGAAGATGGCATGCTCGTTCGGTAATATGTCCGCGACATCCTTTTTCCCGGCAAAACCGCTGGGCTGCTATGGTGACGGAGGCGCTGTTTTCACCGATAACGACGAGGAGGCAACACGCCTGATCAGCATCAGGGCACAGGGAAAAAGCCCCATAGACAAATACGACAACCGGGAAATCGGTATCAACAGCCGTTTAGACACGCTGCAGGCCGCAATCCTTCTGCCGAAGCTGAAGGCTTTTCGCGAGCACGAGGTCGATGATGTAAACCGGGTTGCCGAAATGTATACCGAGCGGCTGAAAAACAGTTTCGTCACTCCGACGGTATTGCCTGACTATGTTTCCTCGTGGGCACAGTACACGATTCTGTTGGAGGATCGGGAGACCCGTGACAATACCCAGGCGCGGCTGAAGGAACAGGGAATACCGACCATGGTTTATTATCCGCGCGGTTTGCACCAGCAGGAAGCCTACCGGTGGATGGATCTCACCGACGATATGTACCCGAACACGATTGAGGCAACAAACCGCTGCCTGTCTCTGCCGATGCATCCGTATCTCACGGAGCAGGACGTGGAAACAGTATGCAGTGCCCTTCTTAATCAATAATAAAACGACAGGAGAAAAACAAATGGAATTCAATAACATCTACCAGCAACTGATATCCGGAGAAACCAGCCTCGCATTAGTCGGACTCGGCTATGTCGGCATGCCTATCGCTGTGGAATTTGCCAAGCATATCCGTGTCATCGGTTTCGACATCAATGAAAAAAGAGTTAACGAGTACGCGAACGGAATTGACTCTACTAACGAGGTCGGCGAAGCGATCAAAAATACCACGGTTGAATTCACCGCTGATCCGAAGCGTTTGAAGGAAGCGCGTTTCATCGTCGTCGCTGTCCCCACGCCGATCAACGATGACACTACACCGGATCTGCGTCCTATCGAGGGCGCATCCAAAACTGTCGGGCAGAATCTGGCACCGGGCACGATCGTCGTATTCGAATCAACTGTTTATCCGGGCGTGACAGAGGATGTCTGCATCCCTATCATAGAACGGGAATCCGGACTGAAATGCGGTACCGACTGGAAAATCGGCTACAGTCCCGAACGAATCAATCCCGGTGACCGTGTGCACCGCCTCCCTTCAATCGTCAAGGTTGTTTCGGGAATGGACGAGGAATCTGCAAATCAGATTAAAAAGGTCTATGACATCGTTATCAAGGCCGGAACCTTTTTAGTGTCAAATATAAAGACAGCCGAGGCCGTAAAGGTTGTCGAGAACAGCCAGCGTGACATCAACATCGCATTCATGAACGAGATAGCCATGATCTGTGACAAGCTCCACATTGATACGGACGAAGTGTTAGCAGGAATGAATACGAAATGGAACGCACTCGGTTTCAAGCCCGGTTTAGTCGGCGGTCACTGCATTGGAATCGACCCGTACTATCTCACGAACGCAGCTGAAAAGCTGGGCTACCACAGTCAGATCATTTTGAACGGCCGCAAGGTCAATGACTCCATGGGCGGATATGTTGCTGACGCCGCCATCAAGGAAATGATTGAGGCGGGCCTGGCACCGAAAAAAGCTGTTGTCGTGATACTCGGAATCACATTCAAGGAGAACTGCCCCGATACCAGAAACAGCAAGGTCGTGGACATAATCAATCGTCTGCGCGAATATGAGATAGAACCCATCGTGACCGACACGTGGGCAGATGCGGCTGTTGCCAAACAGGAATATCATGTTGATCTGGTCGCGCCCGAGGATGTCCCACCTGCAGATTGCGTCATCGTAGCAGTAGGACACAATGAATATCGTTCTCTCTCTCCGATGCAGCTGAAAAAGTATTTCAAACCGGATCAGCCTGATTCGGAAAAAGTATTGGTCGATGTCAAGAGCCTGTACCGCATGGATGAGTTGCGCGCATCCGGGATGAGATTCTGGAGGATGTAAGCGATACGGCACAAGACTGTCAGTTGGCTTGTGCCTGATGAATATGCCTAATGGAAAGGATAACCAATTGAAAATTTGTTTTATCGGACCCGCAAACAGTGAACATCTCGTTAAATGGTGCAAGTGGTTTTCATCCCGCGGTCATGAACTTCATGTTATATCATTCACGCCCGGCGAACTGCCGGGAGCGACCGTCCATCTCATCGATATCGGGGTGGATGCGAACGGGAGCGACGCCGGAAAGCTGAAATACATGACCACCGGCGGAAAAATCCGACGTTTAGTACATGAGATTTCCCCGGATATCGTGAATGTCCATTACGCCACCAGCTATGGCATAGCTACAGCACTGAGCGGTATTCAAGGATATATCCTCTCGGTATGGGGATCCGATATTTATGAATTTCCGAAAAAAAGCCCACTGCACCGTGCACTCCTAAAAATCAGCCTGCGCCGGCCGGCATTACTTTTTTCCACATCGGAAACCATGGCTGACGAGGCAGCGGCGTATACCAAACGCCGGTTTGTCATAACACCGTTCGGAGTGGATATGAAAATGTTCCGGCCGAATTCCGATAAACATAACCCGCATGATTCCGGAGCTGATAACAGTTCTTCTCCGGTTTTTACGATCGGAACAGTCAAGACGCTGGCCACACTGTACGGAATAGATTATCTCCTCCGCGCAACCGCTATCATACATGACGAGCGACCCGACATAAACCTGCGCATCAGGATAGCCGGAGACGGTCCCCAGGAAGCCGAATACCGTGATTTGACCGCAGCGCTCGGCATAGATGACATCGTCACTTTTTTGGGAAGGATACCGCAGGAACAGGCTGCCACTGAATGGGACAACATGGACGTAGCCATCATTCCGTCAATACACCATGAATCCTTCGGCGTAGCTGCCGTTGAAGCGCAATCCTGCGAGACTCCGCTCGTCATCTCCGATGTGGGTGGACTGATGGAAACAACCATACCTGTTCCCTATGACGAAATGACCGCTTTGAATAATGACGCCACTGATTCGTTGAAACACACAACCGACGACTATGACTCAGTTGGAGATGACATTCCCTATACCTCCGTGCTCGTCCCAAAACAAAATGAGCGCGCTATTGCAGATGCCGTTATCCGCCTGTACGATATGCCATCTCTCAAGATTAAACTTGGAAAAAACGGAAGAAAAAATGTCGAAGAAAAATATGAGCTGAACAAATGCTTTTTACACATAGAAAAACACATGAAGCGAGTGCAAAAACATAATTCGATGATGCATTGAAACCAGATAGTAAACAGCGAAACCTGAATATAACTAAACGGCAAGCATTAAAATCAGAATAATGCCAATATACACTTGATTTAAAACTAGGATAATGAAAACCGGGAAAATAATATGACGATTGATAGAATAAAAATCAACATCAAAGGCCGAACAACTTTTTTATATTTATTTTTATTTGCAGGTGCGTTCAACGATCTCCTGAGGCTGGGCACCTCGTCGATCAATCTGTTTCGCATCCTGCTGCCCGTCGCTATCATCGTTACTTTAGTCGGCTCCACCGGAGCGCGCAAGGTATTCCTGGTCGCTGCTATCGTGGGACTGGTTTCATTTATTCAGTCTCTCGTTTTTTGTTCCATCAATGAGATCGGCGTGAGATTTTCCGCGGAGAGGTATTTTTCATATCTGTTATTGTACGCAGGGATCGCAGCAGTAGTCGCTGCCGTGGTCATGTTGCATGAGCAGGACAGCAAAAACTTTTTCCGCTCATTCAGTAATTTTGCAATGGTCGTCGGGATATGCTACCTGTTAGTGTTCATGGCTATCTATCACACACATTATGACTACAGCCCGACATTCATACTGATTAACAATCCTAATGACTACGGTGCAGTGATCGCGGCCATCATTCCTGTGTTTTATTTTCGATCAAAAAAAAGCAGGCATCCCCTGCTCCTCCTGGCATACATCCCGGTCGCAATGCTTTATCTCGTTCTGAACGACTGCAAGCTGGTTTTGCTGGGAGTACTGGCGCAGTTTTTGATCGTCGCATACCTTGAGATCAGGAACAGGGCTTACCGCTACAGGAGAATGATCCTCCTCCCGGCTATTCTCATATTCATTATAATACTTATCGTTGTTGACGCATTGGATGTTTCATTGCATGGGTACTCCTGGAAAGAAACCATAGTCGAACCCATCAAGGCACTGTTCCGGGGCGAAATGTACATGCAGAGCAACACTTCTGTTCTGTACCGGATCAACACGATCATAGCCAGCATCCAATGGATGTTTAATTCCTGCTTTTTAGGTGTCGGTATCGGAAACGCCGGCGCTCTGATGCGAAACGTACTCGGCTCGCACGGGCTGTATGGTGACTGGCTGGTAAACGAGACCGTATCGCTTCATAATGCGTTTCTGGAAACACTGTTGGATTTCGGATTTGTCGCGATCATCGGTCTGGTGTTGCTGATTCGAAAAATAATTCATGTACTGCGAAATTCCGTTTTGGACAATATGCAGATGTGCTTTCTGACAGTCGTGTTTTCCGCCGTGCTGTGGCTGCAGGCACCCTCCGTCGTACTGACGGATTATATGATATTTGCAATTATGGCATTTTTGCTGGCAGCAATATCCGATAAACAAACCGACACGATCAGATCTGATATAATGGTATTAGCAAATGGCATGCCTGCAAACGGCAACAGGGTATCTGCTGAAAAAGGAGCTGAAAGATGAAACCGAAAACCAGCGTAGTCATGGCCGTCTACAACGGCGGACAGTATATAGGAGAGCAGATAAAAAGCATTCTCGAACAAACCCATCCCGTTGACGAGCTGATACTGATCGATGACTGCTCTCCTGAAAAATGCATAAACGAGATCGTCTCCGCTGTCGGCGCGGGTCATGGTGATGCTGCAGATTCCACGGCCGAACCTGTTTCATCATCCCGGAAGGAACCAGGCTTCTCCGGGAACGGCGATGGGATTCGAACCGAAGAGCTGACCTGGAATTCCAATGGCTGTATCGTCCGATATCTCGAGCATGCAGAGCAAAAAGGATATGCGCAGACCTTTTTTGACGCCCTGTCGTTAGCGACCGGCGACTTTATCTTTTTCTCAGATCAGGATGATATCTGGGAAAAAAACAAGGCAGCGGTATGTTTAAGCGTTTTCAAAAAGCATCCTGAAATCCTGTGCCTGTCCTCCTGCAACCGGCTGATTGACGGAGACGGCAAGGTTTTCGGGCAGGATCGCAGACCGCGCAGGCCTCTGTCCCCGATAGCAGCAGGTGATCTGATCCTGCAAAAGCATGGCGCCCTGCGGCCCGGGATGACAACAGTGATCCGGTGCTCTGTTAAGGAAACCATAGACAAAATGGATGTTTCCGCATTTGAGATGCACGACAGGCTGATCGAATATCTCGCCGCAACAGACGGCGGATACTGGCTTCTCGGCAAATATCTCAGCCGCTATAGAATCCACGACGCGAACACATCCGGAATGAATCTCTCTCATACGAAGCTCCGCACCGGACTTGACGGGCGTATCGACCAGATAGACAAGGAGATCAGGTATCTCGATCAGATTTACGATCTTTCGCCTGAAAACAATAAAACCATATCCCGTGCCAGGGATTATTTCTCGACCCGGAAAAAGCTTCTGAAAAAGAAAAACATCGCGCGATACATTGTTTGTTCTCCATGTTTATTCAGCCGCTATTCCACGAAAAAAATCTGGCTGGGAGACATCGCTGGTATCCTGAAGGGATGATTATTTCGAGAGCCGGCTGCTTACTCCGAATCAGTCCGGACATGCGTCAGATATTATTTCAGTTATTGAGGAAAAAACATGAACCAAATGAGAAAACCAAAACATTTCAATAAAACTCTCCTATGGGACTATCTCGTGCGTCTGAAATTCAAGCGCATGTCAACCCGGTGGGAAAAAGAACATCGCAGCAATCTCACCACAAAAGCAAACAATTTCAATCCCGACCTTGTGACGGTTGGTGATTATTCATATGGTCCCATAGAATTGATTACTCATGGAAACGATCACAAGCTTCATATAGGCTCATTCGTTTCCATCGGACCGGATGTCCGGTTTATGCTGGAGGTCGAACACCCCCTGAACCACCTATCAACCTACCCGTTTCGCGCACGATTGCTCGGTGGCGAGGAGCCTATGGCCAAAGGTGACATATACGTGGAAAGTGATGTCTGGCTGTCCGGCGGAGTAACCGTGTTATCCGGAGTGAGGATCGGGCAGGGAGCTGTCATCGGCGCGGGAGCAGTCGTGGTGAAGGACGTGCCTCCGTACTCCGTAGTTGGCGGTGTCCCGTCAAGGGTCATCAGATATCGTTTTGAAAAAGAAGTGATCGAATTCCTCCTGACACTGGACTATGACAGACTGGATGCGGAAACCGCCCTAGCGCATATGGATGAGCTATACAAGCCAATAGACAAAATGCCGCTTGATGACATAAAAAAGTTGTATGAATGGTTTCCAAAAAAAGCGTAAAATAATGGTTCTATGAGATTAGCATCTGTAGGTCAGATAATGCCGCAGTATCATGGGAGGAGCAATTGTAAATGACAAACAATATCCGCAACTCTGCTACATCAGATAAAAACAACGATCCGGCAACCAATATATCCTGTGACATAAGTGTCCTCGTTGCGACCTATCATCCTTCAATGGAAAAGCTGCTTGTCACTCTCCGTTCCGCCTTGATGCAACGAGGTGTATCAATTCAGATTGTAATCGCTGACGATGGTTCGGGAGATGATCTGGATACCGCAGCAGTCACTGCTTTTTTTGAAAAAAATGGTTTTACCGACTATAAAATAGCAGCACTGACTAAAAACAAAGGCACAGTTGAGAACCTGATAAACGGCCTGAACTATTGCCATGGCGAATATGTAAAACCGATAAGCCCCGGTGATTATCTCTATGGCGAGACAATACTCAGAGACTGGATGAACGGCATGAAAAAGCATGGCTGCATAGTGGGGTTTGCTGACGATATTTGTTACAGTTATACCAGCTCCGACATTTCCCCCGAAAACCTGCAGATCGTCTCGGTTCAGACACATCCGCAGAAAAATCATGGATTCTACCGTAATTCATGGGGTTACAACTACCTGATTTTCGAGGATCTGGTGAGAGGCGCGACCACACTTGTGAATACACAGTCTATGAAAAAGTATCTGGGCATGCTTCAAAACAAAGTTGTCTATGCAGAAGACAACATCTATCGCCTGATGGCAGGAGCCGGCGAGCGTGCCTTTTTCCTGGGAAAGGGTGCCGTGTTATATGAACTGGGAACCGGCATCTCCACCGCACAGAACGATGAATGGATGAAAAAGATCGCAGCCGACTGGGCTTCTGCAGATGAGATCCTGCTGGCAGACGGGTTTATATCGGATGAAACGCTCCGTAAATCATTTATCCGGCTGTCCGAAATAAAAAAGTCATCTTCATCAATAAAAAGAACAATAGGATGTTTGCGAATTCCCGGCAAGCTCCGCTCGATAACAGACCACAGGCTGCACACTCGATACACCGCTGCCACGGTCGACGAAGAATACGTACGATTAATCCATGAAACGTAGGCAACCGGATGGGTTCGGCAACCGGACGGATTCGGCAGAGAAAAACTTTCAAGTTAAAAGGAGCGGAAACCGTCCGAAGTTGCGACAGCGAAGCGAAGCAGCGAGGTTACGGTTTCGGCAACCGGACGGATTCGGCAGAGAAAAACTTTCAAGTTAAAAGGAGAACAATATGCAAGTAGTCAAATATATGTTCCAACCGCATGGTGATGACCGCGGACAGCTTGTCGCGCTAGAGGAGTTCAAGGACATCCCGTTCCAAATCAAACGAGTCTACTACATGTACGATACCGGCAAGGACGTCGTGAGGGGACATCACGCGCACAAATCCCTGGAGCAGATACTTATCTGTATCCACGGCAGCTGCAAGATCCGCCTTGACAACGGGCAGGAGACCAAGGTCGTTCCTCTGGAAAAACCCTATGAAGGATTATATGTCTCCAATGTAATGTGGAGGGAGATGTTTGATTTTTCTCCCGACGCAGTGCTGATGGTTTTGGCAAGCGAACTCTATGACGAGGCCGACTACATCCGCGACTACGACGAGTTTTTGGAATTCATTAAGAACACTGATAATTCATAAACCAGCACTCAAAAATCTGATAAAAAGTAAGGAACAATACTGTTCATGAAAAACGATACAACAACCGCCGTCCGTAACGGACGCGATTCCAATATAGAACTACTCCGGATCCTTGCCGCCTGCGGCGTTGTCATCCTGCACTACAACAACCCTGCAATAGGCGGGGGCATAGAAGCAGCAACCGGACTGAACCACTGGTTTCTGATGTTTATGGAGTGCATCTCTGTAACCGCTGTTAATGTTTTCATTCTGATCAGCGGTTATTTCATGTGCAGGAGCAACAAACGCTCGCTCCTGCGTCCGCTCGAACTCATACTTCAGGTTATCCTGATCAAGGAAGCCATCTATCTGTTGACGGTCGTCCTCGGGCGCGCCGAATTATCAGGACAGGACATCCTCACCAACCTGATTCCCAACAACTGGTTTGTTATCCTTTATGTCGTTCTGTATCTCATCTCGCCCTTTTTAAATCTCCTCCTGGACAGTCTGAAAAAGAACGGATTGGAGAAAAAGTCACTCATCATACTTTTTATTCTGTTTTCCGTATTTCCAACCGCCTTAGATGTGCTGTCTGAGATCACCGGGGCAGATCTCAATCTCATGAGCACCATAGGAATTTACGGAAGTAACCTGGGTTATACCATAGTGAATTTTGCGCTTGTTTACCTCATAGGCGCATATCTGCGTGATTCAAAAATCCATGGCAGTATCCTTCGTTTCCTGCTCTGCCTGGCGCTGCTCTTCACATGGTCAGTCTTGGAGCTGCGGACGGGCACACCTTTTATCTACCTGCGCTGCCTGGAATACTGCAATCCTCTCGTGATATGGCTGGCCGCGGAGGCGCTGCTGCTGTTCCGCGGTTTCAAAACCGGATCACATAAATGGATCAACATCCCGGCAAAGGCTTCCTTTACAGTATATCTGGTTCATGCAAGCATACTTCCTGTTCTTCACATCACTGAATTTGCGGCACGGAATATCTTCATCCTGACATTGCATCTCATCGGCTGCGTGATCGGAATATATATCGTGTGCTTCATTGTGTGGCTGGTATATGATTTCATAATGAGCCGGCTGATACGCGCAACACTGGCTAAAACCTCATTAAACAATAACATCTTCGACAAACTGAATTGAAATGCTGATAACCTGAAAACACCATAAACAGAACTATACATGCCGGTTTCCATGGTCGGGATCAGGCCTGCAGATCTGTGAATACCTGACAATCCGAAAGGACAGATTGATTTGAATAAACTGAAGCTTTTTATATCAAACTTTTTAATATACGGACTCGGTGGGATCATCAGTAAAATTATCCCGTTGATCATGGTCCCGATCGTTACGCTGATCATGCCGAACACGTCGTATTTCGGTATCAGCGATCTGTCCGACACACTGATCTCATTCGGCTCTGCTCTGGCGATCATGGGAATGTGCGATGCTATGTACCGCATGTTTTTTGAAAAAGAAGACCTGCGCTTCAAACAGACCGTTTGCTCGACTACGCTGACATTTACCATGATCACATCCGTTGTTGTTTTTGTACTGATGATCATTTTCCGCGATCCCATAGCGGCGCTTTTTTTCAAGGATCCGAAATATGCATACATTGTTTATCTCTCGGCAATGGCAACCCTGGTCAGCACTAACACCAGCATACTCGCGGCTCCTACACGCATGCAGAATAAACGGAAGGTTTTTCTCATCACCAATACGATCGCGCCGCTGCTTTCCTATGGCATTGCGATTCCGCTGCTGCTCATGGGGCACTATATTATCGCATTGCCACTGGCTACCGTGATCGTCGGAGTGACGATGTGCATTATCTTTTTCTCATTAAACCACTCGTGGTTCCGTCTGTCGTTATTTGATAAAAAGCTGTTGAAAGAGCTGCTGGTCATCGCTCTGCCACTGCTTCCGAACTTTTTAATATACTGGGTGTTCAACTCGTGCGATAAAATAATGATCACAAATTACATGGATCCCGGGGCAACAGGAATTTACTCAGTCAGTTCAAAGCTCGGACATGCCAGCCAGCTGATCTACACGGCATTCGCCGGAGGGTGGCAGTATTTTGCCTTTGCTACCATGAAGGAGGACAACCAGGTCAAATCCAATTCAATGATTTTTGAATACCTGGGTGTCATTTCGTTTTCCGTAACCTCGTTTATTGCAGGATTAAGTTATCTGATCTTTCAGATACTGTTTCCGGCTGAGTATCTGAGCGGATATATCGTTGCGCCGTATCTGTTTCTGGCACCGCTCCTGCAGATGCTGTTCCAGGTTGCTGCAAACCAGTTTTTAATAATAAAAAAGACCTGGCCGAATCTGCTGATCCTGATGTCCGGCGCAGGTCTGAATTTTGTAATAAATATGTTTCTGATCCCAATTCTAGGAATAGAGGGTGCCGCCCTGGCGACACTCACCGGATATGTGGTTTCAGACATCGTTTGCGTGATCGTTCTGTGCAAAATGAAGCTGATGGTATTATCCGGCCGTTTTATCCTGGCAACGATGCTCATGGCGGCATTCATGACAGCATGGCGGTTCCTGTTTTCATCTCAGTGGCTCATCGGCGTGGGAGGCGCCATCCTCGTGTCCGCTTGCTTTGTCTTTTTGTATCGCGCGGATTTGCTGAAGCTGTTTGTGATGATACGAGGCAGGAAAAACAATAAACAGGAATCTCCGAACGAGTGAGACATATACCCAGTGCGAATTAGTTTCCTATAACTGAGACCATCCACATGATCAACACCTGTGAACCCGTCATCCTAACTTTTTATTCCAGAAGCATTCTCTTCATCTCATCATCCAATGTTTCATACCATTTGTCAAAACCATAGTTTTTCCATGGCATATTCCTATCAAAATGAAACCTCCACGGATAGTAATTCTCTCCTGTCTCCCTGTTTTTTATCTGTCGGATATCCCCCTTGACCTTTCCGGGATTACCGACAACCACCTGGTATTTTTCAACATTACGATTCACCACTGCCCCGGCTCCGATCAGGGAATCTCCCTGTATTTCGATTCCCGGCAGAACTGTCGCATGCGTTGCAACTATGGCAAATGAATGTACATGAACGCCCAGCAGTGTATCGGATGGAGGGGTCGGATCATTTGTAAATACGACATAGGGGAAAATCCAGCAACAGTCATCTATTACAGTAGCCATGCCGACATGGACGTTGCTGTGCAGCCTGACATAGTTTCCGATACTGCAGTGCCCCTGTATGTCACTCAGCGTTCCTATACTGACATGGTTTCCGATCATTGCTTTTTCCCGAATTGTAACCTGATGGCCTGACTGAAAATCGTCCCCTATCTCCGAGCCGCTGTAAAATATACATCCGCTGCGTATGATAGCATTTTTCCCTATTGTCAATTCATGTTTGTGATAGGAATGATCCAGAAAAAAATCCATTTGAAGCTCGCCTAAAATACAGTTCGCTCCAACCGTCGAATTGTCACCGATCGATACATCATTGCGAATAATGCAATTGTGATCGATATAGACATTATCCCCTAATACGACATTGTCCTCGATAATGCAATTGCTTTTTATGACAACGTTTTTACCACATTGGAAATTGTTCCCGATAATAGTATTATTCCCGATTTCCGGTTGATTTTCCATTGTTCACGCCCTTCCACATTCGATTGCCACAGCCATGTTTTTCAAGACAATAGTCCGGCGAACTGTTGTATCGAGAATCGTGTTTCTCCCGAGTTACAGCCTTGGACACACTTATTAATATAATCCGTCAATATATTTCGTCAATGCGTCTCTGTTATAGAAACGTTCGAATGTAGTGATCGGGTAATCCGGCTGGCAGCCCCTGTCTATATCGTACACGGAGCCGTTTTTCATATAACTCAGCCTGCGGTTACCGGACACACGGATCGTCGTGCCGTCTGCCAGGGAGAGAGGCAGAACAACGCAGGCGCCTCCTCCGCTGGTCATACCTATCGTCTTCACCCTCATTGAATCTTTCAAAACACATGGTACCAGATTCCCGCAGGAAAAGCTGCAGGGCGACGTCAGACAGAACAGACGATAATTTTTCAGCGAATCTTTTTCATCAAACACCCCATCCAGATTGGCATCACAGCAAAATGTCTCATTCATATAGGCGCCGGTCATCGTATCCTCCAGACAGACGCTTGCCTCTCCCAGAAACATACTGAGGACAAAGCTCCCTGTCGTGGTGTCTCCGCCGCCGTTTATGCTCAGATCGAGAACCACGTTTTTAACGGGGCTTCCCGGTCTGGTTATCTGTGAAAAAGCATAGAGACAGATTCCTACCGTGTCCGTGGTATCTGCGGTAGGCGGATTTTTATAGTAATCCGTACCGGCAGGCATCGTTCCGAATTCATCAAATGTAATATACGCTGTATCTCCGACCTCCTGATAACCGGCCACGCCGTTCGGGAAATATTTGTCTCTGTATTCGGTCAGTTCCTTTTCATAAGCAGAATAATCCTTAAATGACTTTCCTTTACTGGTTCTGGCATTCGCATCGGGTCCGATCCGCCATGAGTTCTCTATATAATTACTGTGCATATCGGCGATATACAGATATGTCAGATCATACAGCGCCTTTGCGCTTGTCAGAGTATCCTCAGACAGGAGATCCTGCTTTAATCCCGTTTCATACAAATATTCATCGAACGTCGTAATATTATGCTGTTCCTTCAACCCGTAACTGTAGTCCAGGATCATGCAGAGTTCGTTATAGGTAAAATCTATCAGCTTTTGACTCCGGTTCGGAGTATCTGCCTTTGTCTCGAAATATTTATCATAAAGCGCGCCCTCAAAATCCGAGCAGAATTCATCTACAAAAACAGCCTGTCCGTTGTACAGGAAAATCGCATAACTGGAAAGCGATGTGCATATATCACCGAACGTCTGCAGCGGCATATAGCAGACACCGTCCTTCTCGATCAGGTCAATCCCATAGGCGGCCAGATCCATCGTTACCTCGCAGCCGTAACGGCTGTAGGAGCTTCCCTCCACGACCTTCAGACAGTTAATTAATCCGTAATGCTCCAGTACATCGATGATAGTCGGCGAGGACGACGGCATAAAGAACGCGTCGTAATCCTTGAAATAGATCTTGTCTGCAGCTGCATCCAGCTCCATCATGTACGTGTTTTCCCGTGTGAATACTGCCGTATCCCCCTTTGTTTTCAGGGAGATTGAAAACCCGTTATCCAGATTGATCTCGTGATAAATCTTCTCCAGGAGAGCCTTTACCGTATCGGCATCGATATAGGGGATCTCATGAGCCTTGTCCGCAAAGTAGAGCTTTATGGATTCCTTTTGATCGACAGAGCGGAAATACATGGGAAGCTCTGCTTTTTCCAGATTAACTGACGAATCGGCGACCACCACGGACACCTTGCAGGTATAGGTCTTTTTATCCAGTTTTGCCTTAATAGAAGCCTTGCCGATGGAAACACCCTTGACAGTCGTTTTTGCTGAACCGTTTTTCGGCGACACTGTTGCTACTTTTTTATTGGATGTAGTCCATTTGATTTTATCTGCATCCTTCGTTTTAACATTTTTCAATTTGATTGTTGTGCTCTTGCCCAGCGCCAGCGAAAGCTTTGTTTTTGACAGCTTGATTTTTGATGCTGCTGCCGACTCAGTGGTCTGAGTTGGCGGCACTCCGATTGATGCTGCCATGAATGCAAACGCAAGCATCACGGCTGCAGTCTTTTTGAAATAGGTTCTGTTGCTCATTTTTCTCCTCCATTTTTTTATCTTTAATATTGACTCTGGTTTTTCATAATTCATTATACAATAAAATATATTCTCTGTCACTAATTCCATTACACTCCGTTCAAATTGATCCGTATTTGATGTCTATTTCTTATACCGTAAAAAATCGTTATACTCAATAATACAACTAAAATTCGTTAATTCTATCAATCACATATTGTACTTCCTCATCAGTCATCCCGTAATACATCGGCAGGCTGAGCTCGGTAGCGCTGATCTCCTCAGCCAGCGGCAATGCCCCCTCCGGAATATCCAGGTCGCAATAGCACTCCTGCCGGTGAATCGGAATCGGATAGTGCTTGTTTGTTCCGATGCCGTGGTCGTTTAAGTATTTTTCCAGGGCGTCACGATCATCCGGGCATCTGATCGCGAACACATGCCAGACATGCTCGCAGTCCGGTGAGACATACGGCAGGATTATTTTGTCGTTATGGAACTCATTCAGATACCTATCGGCAATCCTGCGACGATCAGCATTCATCCTGTCGAGATGTTCTAATTTAACCCGCAAAAAAGCAGCCTGCATCTCGTCCAGCCGGCTGTTATTACCCTTGTAAATATGGTGGTATTTATAGTCAGAACCATAGTTTCCGATAGCCCTTACTTTTTCTGCTATGTCTGCATTATTTGTAACGGTAGCACCGCCGTCACCGAGGGCACCGAGATTTTTACCGGGATAGAAACTGAACCCAGCGGCATCGCCAAATGTACCTACTTTTCTGCCCTTATATTTTGCACCATGCGCCTGCGCGCAATCCTCGACCACATACAATCCATGACGCCCGGCAATCTCCATAATCGGATCCATGTCGCACGCCTGCCCGTACAGATGAACCGGCATAATCGCGCGTGTACGATCCGTGATTGCCACCTCGATCCTCGCCGGATCAATGTTATACGTCCGGATGTCCGGCTCGACAAAAACCGGCGTCGCACCGACATAGGTCACCGCCAGCGCAGTAGCGATATAGGTGTTCGACGGAACGATCACCTCATCACCCTCACCTATACCCAACGCCTTCAGCGCGAGCATCAGGGCGTCCAGCCCATTCCCGACACCGATGGCATGCTCCACGCCGATATACTCCGCAAACTCACTCTCAAAAGCCTCATCCTCACGTCCGAGAATATACCAGGACGCGGAAAACACACGGTCAAACGCCGCGCGTAGTTCGCTCTCAAGCTCTCTTTCCATTGGTAAAAAACTGACGAATGGTATCTTCATAAACTCCTCCGATATCCATGATATCATAAACTCATATTTAAAACAAGTTTCCCCTCAGAACCCTTTTTAAAAGAAATGCCATAAAATAGGGACTAGCGAGTCCTCTGTCACATTTTTCAGGGTTTTTCAAGGCTAAAAATCACATTTTTCGGGGTTAATTTGATGGCTCTATCACATTTTTCCGAAAACGTCGGTCATACCCGTATATACTCAGTATTCCTGCCATTCCCTACTTTTTTTATCTTATTATCCCGAATCATGTTGCCGAGAACACTCTCTATGGTTGTTGTACTGACATCCGGGTAGCGTTTAGCGAGTTCGGATTTTGAAATCGGAACAGTACTATTCAACACGGCTGCCTCTATCCTTGCCTGCTTCGTATGCTTTCTCCCATCTATTACTGCAAAACGGGAGTTCAGTTCCTCGTAGCATTTGTATAAAGTGATCAGGAATTCCATTATGAACCCGGACGAATCATTTTCATTGTCGTGCCACCCGATTGAGGAATCCTTTAATGCTTTATAATAGTTACCTTTTCGTTTGTTTATCTGTTCTTCAAATGAAATATACTTGCCTACATCAAATCCGTTTTTATATAATAGGAGAAGGGAAAGCAATCTGGAAATCCTGCCGTTTCCGTCACGAAACGGATGTATGCAAAGAAAATCAAGGATCACGCATGGGATCAGCAGAAGCTGATTTATGTTCGGATTGTCCCTGGCATCGCGGTAAGCCAGTATCAACTGTTCCATATTATATGCCGTTTCCCTCGCCGATACAGGAGAGAAACGAATCCGCCGATGTCCGTCAATGTCCGTTTCCATGATGTCATTGTCCACATCCTTGTACTCCCCGGCGTATGCATATCCTGCGATATTTAACATTACCTGATGCAGGCGCCTGATATCCGCATCACTGAAATCCAGATGTTCATGCTCTGTGTGAACTATAGAAAGTGCATCGCGATATCCGGCAATCTCCTGCTCATTATGCCCGACAGGCGCCGTGTTTCCGCTAACTATGCTTTGAATCCTTTCATCAGTTGTGACGATGCCCTCGATCTCGTTGGAACTTTTAACTGACTGAACTCTCGCTATATAGGACAGTTCTGTAAAGACTTCTTCGAAATTCTCCTTCTGCCAGTCTGTCTTCTCTCCCAACAGATAAATATTCGCAGTTAAACCAACCAGGCTCGCCGGAAGCATTCCATTATCTAAAAAACTGTAATCATATATATGCATATCAGAATTCCTTTCTGCATAATAATCTATCACTTTTTATGCAGAATGTCAAGGGTTAATGCATAAAGATTATAGAGATTTTATGCATTAAATGCTATTCCTTTTATAGTTGTTTATAGTTTTGGCGTTTTTATGTAATCGTTTATAGTTTTTTTTATCTTTTATACCTGTTTATAGTTTTCGCCAAATACTATTTGTTGAAAAAGTTCCTCAGCTTCTCCAGCAGTTTCGGTTTGTCGATGGTTTTCAGCAGGTAGTCCGCCGGACGAAGACCCGCAACCGACAGGACGCTCTCGCGGTCGCCGTGGCTGGTCAGGAACATCACCGGAATGTGGCCCGTCTCGGATTCATCCTTCAGCATCTGGAGCACCTGCGGTCCGTTAGCCACCGGCATCTCATAATCGAGCAGCACCAGATCCGCCTTGTTCCTCGCCAGGTAGCTGATCGCCTGCACGCCATTCGACGCCATACCGACATGATAATCCTCCTTGAGCCATTCACAGACCGTCCGCATATATGTCAGGTCGTCGTCCACGATCAGGATGGTTTTCTTCGCATTTTCGCCGGTGTTCGCCTCCATGTATGTTGAGATACTTTTTACCAGATCATCCATAACAAGCGGCCGGCTGAAGCTCGCGTAAACCAACTGCTCAGGGATGATCTTGAACGCCGGATCGTGCTCGCCCGAATCGCCTATGATAATTATTTTTCTGTCGAGGTCATTTGCCAGATCCTTCAGATAAACCAGCGTTTCCGTCATCTCCTCGGCCTCTCCGTCCGAGAAAAAGATGAACAGCTCGATATCATCCCTCATCGGTTCGATTTCCTTGATCGTGCCATGCGAGAAAAAGGTTCCGAACCCGACCGCCTCGATTTTTGAAATCAGGCTGTGCGCCAGAAAACTGTCCGACGGACTGATGATAGCAACTAATTCGTTTTTATCCATTTTTATTTCCTTTCTTTGACAATATCCATGATAGCATCCCAGTCGAGCTGTGTCAATGCTGATGATATCTCTGTGAGCCGTTCCTCATCATCCGATGACATCCGATATCCGCGCAGGCTGTCCAGCAGCTCCTCCATCAGCCCGTAATCCATGCTCTCCGCGATCTCACCGATTGTCCGGAACGCCTCATCTAAACGTTTATCCGAAATATCCTCCGCAAGTTTTTTCTCATCGAGAGGAATTAGTTTTTCATCGAGTTCCCGGTACATGGTCAGCAATCTGTCCGTATTGTCATGAATGAAGTCCATATCGCCGGATTTGCCCGCATCCTCAAGTTGTTTTGCCAATGCTGATATTTCTGTGGCGCCTATCATACGCGCCGAGCTTTTTAATGCATGAACCTCAATCGTGTAGTCACCGATGTTTTCATTCTCATAGTTATCGCGTATCTCCTGCATTTTCTGTTCCGCTGTCCTATGGAATACCTTCAGGATCGAAATGTAGCCATCCGGTGTCGCGCCGTATCGCAATCCCTCTGTCATGTCGAGCTCCGGAATCCGTGTCAGCCAGTCTGGGAGTGAATCCTCCCCGGCAGATACGTCTGCACCATCCGCCGGCAAAACTTTTTCCGCCGGGAGATAGCGCCGCAACGTCGTCTCCAGCACGGAACCGTCCACGGGCTTCGTCAGATAATCGTCAAATCCGGCAGATAAATACATCTCCCGCGCACCTGATACCGCATTCGCTGTCAGAGCGATATATACTGTCTGATCGGGCAAATCGTTTGTTGTTCTTTTGCTCGTATGATCATAAGATTCAGCGAGACCGGAAATCTCTGATTCAACAGCTTGCTTTTTCAGGTGTTGCAGAGTCTCAATTCCGTCCATGTCGGGCATCATATGGTCGATAAGAATAATATCATATCCTCTGTGATTAGTCCCTGTTTGCTCCGCGGACTCATCCGACTGTGAAGAATCAGGCTGCTCTGACGATTTTGCAGACTCTGACAGTTTCGCCGCAGCCAGCCCTATCGCCTCGCGTCCCGATGTTGCGGTATCGATCTGAATCTGCGTCCTTTTTAACAGATTTTTGATAACCGCAAGGTTTGTTTCATTATCATCGACAACCAGGATACGGGCTGATGGTGCGTGAAAAAGTTCGTGATATACTTCATTCGCCGCTGCCTCATACCGTGCCGAATAATCCCCGATCGGCTCGTCATTCACAACGCCCTGGCGCAGTTCAAATGAAAACTCCGATCCCTCGCCGTAAACACTATTTACATCCAGCTGACTGTCCATCAGTTCGAGGAGCTGTTTCACGATGCTCATCCCAAGTCCCGTGCCCTCGACGGAACGGTTCCTGACCTCCTCGATACGCTCGAATGGAGAGAACAGCCTGTTCATGTCCTCCTCCTTCATTCCGATGCCGGTGTCTGTAACACGGAAAGATAGGATAATTTGGCCGGAGTCAGCCCGCCGGTACCCGACCTCCAGTTTTACTGATCCTTTTTCCGTATACTTCACGGCATTAGTCAGGAGGTTCAGCACCACCTGCTTGATCCTGATCTCGTCACCATACAGCGTGCACGGAATATCCTGATCGACCTCAACCTCAAACTGCAAATCCTTTTTCTCTGCACGACTCCTGATCATATTCACGAGGTCGTTTATCATCGAGGACAGTTCATACTGCGTCGGCAGTATCTCCATCCGGCCTTCCTCTATTTTGGAAAAATCAAGTATGTCATTTATCAGCGAAAGGAGCGTCTGCCCCGCCGTCCGGATGTCACCCGCATATGACAGCGTATCCGGTTCCCGGCTCTCACGCAGGATCATCTCGTCCATTCCGAGCACCGCGTTGATCGGTGTCCTGATCTCATGAGACATGCTTGCGAGAAAAAGCGATTTTGCCTTGTTCGCATCGTCCGCTATCTGTTTTTGCTCTGACAGCTCCGCCATGTAATTGTAATGCTCGGTGTCGTCCTTCAGCACATACAGCCTGCCGACCGATTGACCTTTTTGTATTAGTTCCTGTGATGACGGCGTGTAAATCCTGTCATTCAGGTACAACAGATTGTCCGTCTCGATAGCCTGATCGATCTTATCAGTTGTTTTTCGCGGATTGATTGTCAGTTTCGGAAAAAGTTCCCGAGCCGTAGCATTGCTGAATCCTACCCTGCCGCTGTTATCTATGGCTATGATTCCCTCGGACAACTCGTCATCAACGTATTTCCTCGCGAGTCCCTCAGCATCAAACAACCTGTATTTGAATATGGCAACCAGAACGAGGATCCCACCGATAGGAAATGATGCCATGGTGAGGTCGTAATAATCACAGATCGGAAAAAGCCTCAGCATCTGAATGACAACGCATCCTCCCTGTATGATCAATGAGAGCAGGACGAGCCAGACACGCTTTTTCACTATAGCGCTTTTTTCCCTCGTTAACGTTATGATGAGCATCACTATTCCGAACAGTGTATAAAACACCATCATGCCCGTCCAGAAATGATACCATATCCCGGGCTTTTTCGTCAAAACCACCAGATCACCGTTCAGCGCAAACAGGGTGCTTTGGTAATACAGTCCCGTTGTTTTTGTCGTGAATACAGCGATATAGGTTGCAGTGTTTATGATTCCGAGAATGACCTTGACAACGCGCGGTATCGTAAACCCTGTCAGTTCCGCTATAAAAAGGAGCATAAAAAAGCCTGTCCATGTCTTGCCCAGATAGGACATCTGCAGCGATGTAAACGCCTGCTCCTTGTTTCGGGATGTCATCTCCATCAGGTACGCCGCATCGTTGACCAGAGTAGTTATGCACGCGAAAAAAAGGTATGCCTGAGCCTTGCTCCGCCAGTTCCTGAACGCAACCCAACACTCTATGAATACAACAACTATGCTGATTATCTGGATAACCATTACAACACTATGCAGCTGGCTCATGTCGACCTCCTTTCGTTGCCCCTGCTATTCATGCCTGCCACTTTTCAAGATGCGGAAAGTCTTGTTACACAGCACCTATTATACAGCAAAGCCCCTGCTTGCGCAAGCGCTTTTTATGGACGATACGCGTAATCGTCATTATTTTGACACAAAAAAAAACTTGAAATATGTTTCCCATATCTTTATAATTACATTAAGGAGGTTTTATGATGATGCTTTCATTCGAATGGGACAGCCAAAAGGATCTTATAAACCAAGAAAAACACGGGATATCATTCCGAGAAGCAAAGACAGTTTTTTATGATGAAAACGCACTGTTAGAATACGACGAGAATCATTCTGAATCAGAAGACAGATTCCGAATTCTCGGTTGCAGTGATAAGGGAAATATTCTTCTTGTGGTTCACTGTATCAGAGACGAGGATATTATCCGAATTATTTCGGCAAGAAGATCTACATCTTACGAACAAAAAGAATATGAAAGGAGTGTTGGATCATGAGTGATATTGATGATGAATTATTAGAAAAAGAGTTTGATTTTAGCAAGGCGATAAAAAATCCATACGTAAAAAAACTCAAAAAAAATGAAATAGATTCTCTGACAGATCACCAGTTTAACAGTTTCCTTCGAATGATCATAATGATTATTCACGGCTGTAATGATGTCGAAGAAGCGGAAAGTAAGATTTCATCGTTATTGTTATAACGATCTATCTCCGCAGAATTCCGTATTTCGTCCGCATCCGCATCAGCTTTTTCCTGAGCGGATTCCAGATGAAATACAACAGAATCACGGTAAATCCGGTATGCACGCAGTCCAGTGGAAATCCCGAAATCTCCATCGCAACGAATGAATCCCAGGTGAACGACCCGGTGATCAGTATAGCCGAAGCAATATTTACCGACACTGAATAAACGCCGAGAACCAGAGGAATCGAAACCAGCATTGGCTTATATTTATTGTCAGTGTCGAGGAACCCGCCAATGTATCCCATCAACGCCCACGCGATGATCTGGAACGGCGTCCACGGTCCCTGTCCTATTAAAAAGTTGGAGAGGAACGCGGACAGCGCACCTATAATCATGCCCGGCACGGGACCGAATATTGATGCGATCGTAATCACTAATGCTGACACAGGTTTAACCTCCGGTGCCCACGCCATGACGCCCCGGGAGATCGCAATCAGAGCGGACAATGAAGTTATGAGGACGAGTTCCCTCGCATTCATCCGCCGCCTGTAGTAGAGCGCAGTGATAACTATGCCTGCCGCTATTATCAGCAGGCTGATCAGGTAATAATTATCGACTAATATGCTCTTGCTTCCGTACAAACGACTGCTCCCTTCTCGCAATACTTCTGATCAATATCCGTACAACGACTTTTCGACTTGAGGTTATGCGATTCAGTCACGCTTGGTCGACCTGTTCTAATTCCGCTTGACCTCAGTGGGACGTACCGCTCCTTCCCACATTTTGGATATTTCCGGTTTATACATAGTGTTGCCGCACAGCACGTCATGCACCTCGCCCTGTGACGCGATATCACCGTTAAACATAAATATCACATGCTCCGCGATCTCCGCAACGAGCTCTAAATCATGAGTGATTATGATTACATTTCTTCCGTCAAATCCCTTTATTATCAGTTCCTTAATTATTTCTTTCGTCTCCGCATCCATACCCTTCGTGGGCTCGTCAAGGATTGTCAGTTCTGTCCCCCGAAGCATCGTTTTGCAGACTGCCAGAATGTGCTGTTCCCCTCCCGAAATATCGAGCGGATGGGAATCAAAATGCGGCTCCAAAAGCGATCTGATCATTTTCTGCACATCGGATTTATTGTCCCTGCCACTATTATTCTCCTCTACTGCCCTATTGTCGCTGTATCTTTCATGATCAGCTGTTTCAGTGTCCTCGCCGATATCACCGATGCACAACAGCTCCTCCTTCACTGTATCCTTAACAAATATAGTCAGGACATCCTGCGGCATCATGCAAACGGAGGGCAGTTTCTTTTTCCCGAAAAAGCCGGACAGCTCCTTGGCCAGGGTTGTTTTGCCTGCGCCGTTCGGTCCGATCAGGCAGGTGATGCCCTCGTGCAGCTCAAGTTTTGGAATATTCAGCGCGAGTTTTCTGTCATACTGCCGTCTGATCGATCTCTGTTTGAAAAAGACAGGCCTCTCCTGCGCGCATTCGGGTTCGACCGTCTGAGTCCCGGGTTCTCCCAGCAGTTCAATAAGTTTCTGTCTCGTTGTTTTCGGCTTTTTCTGTATAACGGTTCCCTCGTCCATATATATTGTTTTGGCAGCTTGTGAGAGCAGATAATCAATATTATGCTCAACGATTATAAACGATATCCTGAGTTCCTCATGCAGTCTCACGACCAACTCAAAAAACTCCCTCGTCGCGATTGGATCCAGCATCGAGCTCGGCTCGTCCATCACGACCACATCGGGATTCATGCAGAGCACGGACGCCAGAATTACCTTCTGTTTCTGTCCGCCGGACAACTCATCGGTTCTTTTATTAAAAAGTTCATCTATCCCGAATACAGTTGCGACCTCCGCCACACGATTACGGATCAGGCCCTCGCGAACGCCCATTGATTCCAAACCGAATGCAAGCTCATGCCATACTTTATCACAAACCAGTTGATTATCAGGGTTCTGAGAGATATAGCCTATGGTTCCGACCTCTGTATCCTTTATCGGTTTATCTCCGTATGTTACGCTTCCCTGCAGTTCTCCGACCTGTGTCAGTTTCGGCACCAACCGCCTGACAAGCGCAGTTTTTCCGGAGCCGCTTTTTCCGACGATCAGAGTGATGCCCGGTTCAATTGTTTCATCAATGTCGTGAAGAATTGTTTTGTCACCGGCTCTCAGGGAGTCTATTTTGATTGCATAGTTTTTCATTTGTTTTCCTTTTTTAGTCATGTCAGTTCCGATATATTTATACTAAACGCAAAAAACATTGCATTTTTATAATGCCTCCTGTAGAACATGCACAGATTTGCAGTGGAACTATACTGTTTTGTGATGTTTATTTCTGGCTTATGAATACTAATTGGATCTACTATTCATTTATAATCTATCTGCATTTTATTGTAAATTATCAAATATATAACAAATACTATTGTTGCCACCAGATTAACCGCATCAAAACCTATATAAATAAACGGAATGATAACCGTGTCAGCCCGCGTCAGCAGAAACAGAATGAACACCCCGATGATCACGAGAATCTCCAGAAAATCCCTGATACTTATCCTGATGTTGTGATAGGTGGTCCGCCGATGCGAGCCGTATCCCCTGACCACCATGGAATCCGCCGTTTCTATGGAGTTTTCCAGGATCCATCCGATCATTATTGAAAAAGTATTGATCAGGACTATAATCCTGTAAAAAAAATTGCCGCCCGGCGCAAAGCTTTTCTGCAGCCTATACACCTCGCCTGTTTTCCTGGTATATCTCCCGAGTGAACGGATCGCCATGGATAATACCAGTGCCAGCGGCGGTGCTAAATATGATGTTACCGAGATTATTTTATCAGAGGTCATGTTATCGGACATGAGCTTGAACGCAAGGATCAGACTGCTGACCTGCATGCCCAATACAACTCCATAGATTACTGATTCCAATGTAACTATGTTATCATTCAGATAAAACAGATATGTCTCTCCTTTATGATTTACGAGAGGATTTATGACAGTTGTCAGAGTTACAACTATGAGAACTACGGGAATTGTCCGTGGCTTCATGAGGATCAGTCCGAGCAAAATAACTCCCAATGAGTACGGACTCAGAGAAAAACTGATAAAAAGCAGCAGAATAATATATGCGGTGAATTCCGTCAGCGGGTGCCTTATTTCCATTCCGAACCAACATCCCTTCCCAAATCACATGTGTATCTCCATTCGATCGTCTCGCCCTCGACGAGAACATAGCGTGAAGCCCCGTAATTCGGAAACCAGCCGTTAACCGAATAGCACCACCCCGACAACTCTCCACAGTCGAACTCACCTAAATTGTTTATTGCCTCGACATACTCCGAGCCGTAAACGGGCGTGTCAGCGGACTCGAGGTTTATCCCGCGAGCCTTGCACTCTCTGATGAGCACATCCCAAACCGATTCGCCGGAATAACATTTAACCGGGGTTCTTTCCAGGATGATTCCATCACCGACATACTTTTTCAGGCTTTCATCGAGACTGTCCATGTGATCCAGTAATGTTTTGCAATCTATGGATAAGTATACCGTGAACGACTCATCTGTAACCGTCTGATCTTCCCGATTGACCGGCTCCGGTTTTCCCTCATCTACCGGATCAGTCCGGTATTCGTCCTGTCCCTGTCCGCTCCCGTCGGAGATGGTTCTGTTGTTATCCCAGTTTCCATTCGATGAGTTGTTATTGTTTGAATTTGAGTTATTATTATCGGTATTGTTACTGTTGTTATTATTATTGTTGGAAGTGTTTCCGTTACCATTATTGTTTCCGTTATTTCTATCAGATTGATTGCCGGTATCCTGATTTGATTTGATATTATTGTTTATTCTGTCAGGGTTATTATAATTATTATTATTTCCGTCAGAGTCTACGTGTGAACGCGAACTGTCTCCTGACGCACCATGCGGATTGTTAAGATTTCTGTCTTCTAAATCATTCCCTGCCTGTGAACCGGATCGGGATAATCCGTCCTGAAACGATTCGGCTGCCCCCGGAGACCGGTCACCCGGTTCAACCGCAACTATATCCTCTATCGACGCATTGACCGCATTCTCCTGTCTCGTATCATCAATCGATGAAATCCTGATCGCAGACAATCCGATGATCATGCATACAACCAGCAGGCACAAGACTATTATTTTTGAACGGTTACGCTGAATAAATCGTTTCACTGATGACTCCTTGTTTTACGACTGGTGCCAAAACATACAGTTTACTGCATATTATTTATCACATTATATGCAGTAAATCAAGTGGAATATGCAGAAAAAGTCCTCGCTCTCGCAAAGGTTTATTGCCGCGCATCACGATAACTTCATAATCGTCATCCCCGATTCATATCCCGTTGCTTTTTTAGTTATTTTTTTTACAACGGATTTATACTGTTTGTTATTTCCTTGAATACGAATGACTGCCCTCTGATGAATGCCACGTATCGCGTTTTTACCTATAGATTTTAGATTCTTTGCCGACAGCGTGAGACGTTTCAAATTTGAACACTTTTCAAATGCGGCACTGCCTATGGTTTTGATATTGCTGCCGAGAGTAACGCTCCTCAACTGTTTTGATCCTCGCACCGCCCTCGGCACGATACAAATTACCCTGTGGCTGACTCCGGCGGAATCCATTACACTGTTTATGGAAATTGATGAATAAGAACTGCCGTTTATCCGAACTCGTGACAGTTTCATCACTATGCCGTCCGTTGAGGTATAGATCAACCGGATCCTACTGTTATCATTGCTTTTTTCAACTTCAATCTGAGATATTCTCCCATCAGAGGAAAAAGATGTCGTAGTAACAGAACCATCATCATTTGAAACCGTCACTGAATCAGCTGAACCTGTGACCGATGTGGTTCCCGGCTCCGGCGTTGGAGTGGGCATCGTCGGAGACATCGTTGATTCCGGTGCGATTGTTGTTCCCGGTGTAACAGGCGGAACGCCACTGCCGGGTTCCCATATCAGATGGTCATACAGATGTTTCCCATGATCCAGCAGCCACAGCGCTACACAGGCATATGCGCCCTGTTCGGTTGCCATTCGATCTAAATTACCTGATGATTCAGATGCCGAAGACTCAATCTGCTCCGCACCCTCATACCATGTTAATCCTTTCGAATTCTTATTTAGTGTATGAGCGAACCCACCCTTAGTCCGAAAGGCGAGCAACTCGTCAACAGCTGATTTGCCATCTACAAAAAATCTCGGATCTGTTCTCGGGTTTATGTCCAATGACGTGAGCGCAACTATTTTCTGAGCGGCGGTTTCAGCTGTTCCGGCGGGCTTATTCAGGGAATTCGACTCTACCCCTGCAACCCCCGTATCTCTGCCGTTAAATTCATCAGATACTTCGGTTTGTGTGTTCTGTAAAACAATATTTGTCTGCACACTCATCGCGGTCAATACTCTGTCTACCGCTGACTTGACCTGTTCATCTCTGCCATAATACGGAGCGAGAGCCTGCAACGCCATAAACGTTATATCAGGATCCGCCTGCGTTCCGATCATGGTCCATCCACCACCGGCGAGCTCACGTTCCAGTATAAATCTCAGCAGGTCATCTCGGACAGACACTTCATCGTTTGCGGTTGTCTGTAACGGGGCCTCGCCTTCCCTATAGTAGGCCGCCATATCGAGAGCGATCAGACCGAATATCGCTCCGTTGATGCCCTGCCCGGTAGTATAACTGAAATCATAGAGTGGCTCTGCCAGATCATATCCATCAATAATAACCGGCTCACACAGCGCAGACAATGCTATGATCACGCGCTCGTTTTCCGTAGCCTTTTTCTCGTGCAGCCTGCATGCAGTATTTGTTTTGTTTTCTGCCGTTGACATCAACCGAATATTCTTTTTCCACATAATGAATTCACGAATTATTCTCTCAGAGCTGTTGCGTTCATTGACAGTCGATGTCGCTGCAGACATTTTTTCTCGTAAGTGAGCCATATATTTCGCCTTGAATTCCGGCGTAACCGCACCTGCCCGACCGAGCGTGAGCACCGCCCACTCCCCTCCGATGGAACCGACACCCGGCTCCGCTACGAGAGCATTTATACAGGAGACGGCGTAGTCCTTCAACTGTTCATTGGTTTGTCCGACAATCCGACTTGCCGTTGAGTCGATATATGATGATAAAAATACTGATAACAGTAAAACAAGACTAATTATTCTTTTTTTATACTTAACAGCTTTGATATTTCCCATTTTTCAGTTAATTTCCATCACGCTTTCCAAATCTCCGTCATATATCCCGACCGGATACTGTCTGTTACATCGCCGATCCGATGACCTCAACCACCCTGTTATTCTTGATCTTGACATGCAGGGTGATCCCGACCAGATTGGTTCCGGTAGTAACATTCGGCACGTCATCGTAATACATATCATCGCTGAGAGTGCCTGTACGCAGGTTTTTGCCTTTTTTGATCGACTTTTTGAAATTGATCGTGTCTCCGTCAAAAAAAGCAGTCGCTGATCTATCCAGCGATGAGCCCTTCCCCCATTTGCCGGAGAACTTGAACTTTTTCCCGTTGAAAACAACCTTGGAGCTGCCATAACTACCCGTTACCCAATAGGTGCCTGACGCCTGTGAATCGTTGCTGCGCACGCCGATGGCTCCGAACAGCAGAGCGCAAATCATCACGAGTGCGAGAGCTTTCATACTTTTTCTCATAGATACCTCCATTCCGGAGCGAATGTTAATCCTGCCCGGGCTGCTTTTTTTCAGAAAAAGTTCCCGACATCTTGCATTTTCATCGCTCCTAAACATGTTTGCGTTTACCGCTTTATTATCGCATAGACGCGAGTGAAAGTCAAGTGTACATTAATGTTGACATTATTCGCAAGCTCGTATATAATATTACATTATATGCGTAAGGAGTTGTTTATATGAAGTTGCAATCAGTAAAACAAACCGCGGAACGATTTAATATTTCAGAACGTAGAGTGCAAAAACTATGTGAGGAAGGACGAATTGCTGGGGCGCAAATGATAAGTAATGTTTGGCTTATACCAAGTGATGCGGTAAAACCACTTGATGAGCGCAGTGTTAACGGAGGTGACTTATTGTCACTTTCAGATTTATGTAGTGAATTATCTGTATCGGTTGCTACCGGTCGAAACTGGCTAAGACTTGGGAAAATCAGTCCATGTTGTGAAACTAAACGATCACCGCTTTTTAGCCAGACATATGTGAATTCATTAAAGGAAGAAATTAAGAACGGAAAAAACGGAGTGTTAAAAAGCAGAAGAAATAAAAAGCATATTACTGGAAATAACATTTACAATTCGTATGTTTCTGAATTATCAGAAAGTCGATATATTGTTAAAAAAATAATAGATGAGGTGGATGAAGCCTGTCTGGAATTAACGGACAGCCTATTACGCCTTGTTATTTCAGAATGTGCAATCCAGCTTTTTTTAAGAAAAATTGGGTATACTGCGGATTCTAATACTCTTAGTAAATATATCCAGGGTAATTTACCGGAAAATGATTGTTGGTATCTAATAGATGATCTCATAAACAACCAAACTGGTATTCTTGATATTATAAGTAAACATCCGGAGTTGTTTAATCACAGATTTGAATACGAACCATCTGAAGACACGCTTGGACTATTATATATTTCTTTAAAAAACATAGGTGAAAGGAAAGCAACGGGATCATATTATACACCAACAAGAATTGTTAAAAAACTATGCAATAAACTGTTTAGTATGAATAATCCTGTCGGAAAAAAGATTTTGGATCCGTGTTGTGGGACGGGTAATTTTATCCTTCAACTTCCTAATGAAATCGACTTCGAATATGTTTATGGTAACGATATTGATACAATTAGTGTACAGATAGCGCGAATTAACTTCGCCTTGAAATATGATCAGTATGCTCCGGAGATCGTTTATGGGCATATTACAGAAAAGGATTATCTCTGTGATGAAAAAGAAAACGAATATGACTTTATAATTGGAAATCCGCCGTGGGGATATGATTTTTCTGATCTGTATAAGAGAGAATTAAGAAGCAGGTACTATTCAGCCTTAGGTAATAGTATTGAATCATATGATATTTTTGTTGAACAGGCACTTTCCAATTTGAATCCGGATGGAATACTATCTTTTATTTTACCGGAAGCAATTTTGAATGTTAAGACGCATACTATGATTCGTAGTAAGATTCTAAGCAGTTGCGATTTCCAATACATAGAGTATATAGGGAACGCGTTCGACAAAGTTCAATGTCCATGCATTATTCTGCAAATGCTAAATAAAAAGGCCGGGTTTAGTAGTATTGGCATGATTGTATCAGACGGCAGTCGAGAGTTTAAGATTATGACAGAAAGAGAAATAACAGCTAACTGCATTAGTCTCTCTATGACAGATGAAGAATACAGAATTGTAAAAAAAATGGGTGGTCTTAATAATAAAACCACACTGAAAGGGCAGGCTAAATATGCTTTGGGAATTGTAACTGGAAATAATAATGAATACATAAAAAAAGAAAAAACACATGAAAGCGAAACAGTATTAAAAGGATCAGATTTGTTAAAATTTCGAATCAAACCGTCAGAAAACTATATGGTGTTTTCTCCAGAAAGATTTCAGCAAGTGGCTCCCACCAAAATGTATCGTGCGCCTGAAAAATTATTGTATAGATTTATCTGTAATCAGCTTGTGTTTGCATACGATGATAAACAAACACTGTCACTAAACAGTTGTAATATTCTTATACCAGAAATACCGGATATAAAAATTAAATACATAATGGCAGTTCTAAATTCTAGATGTATGCAATTTTATTTTAAAAAACAATTTAATTCAGTAAAGGTTTTGAGAGCACATTTAGAGGAACTTCCGATCCCGATGGTATCAGCCGGGGATCAAAACAAAATAATAGCTTTGGTCGATGATATTCTTGATTCAAATAAAGCAAATGAAATAAAAAAATTCTATGATGAACTTGATAAAATAATAGCGACTTTTTACAATATCAAGACTGAAGAGTATGGAATCATTAAGTCGACAATGGATGAAGGAAACCTGTTCCTCACTTAAAAAAATGAATATAAAAAACCGTTTATTCCACACTCCTGCTTGAAAGCATGCACTACTCAATGCATTTTTTTGATTATCATATCCAGTATTTGTCCCTCGTTCACCAGAAACTTTTTATAGTCATCTATTCGTTTGTATACTTGTCCTTCAAATTTAGCATCATTAACATCTTTTATTCCGCTTGTTGGGTGTTGCGGTGATAATCCTCCTGCTTTTATCAACTCATCTGGAGTAAGTATCCAATATAATATTTTGTCTGTACATACACCAACAAGAATAAACACATCACAAAAACCTGGCTTGATCTGCTGAAAGTGAAACTTGAACTCGAATTTTTTCGCTTCATTATACGAATATGCCCGACTTGACAAACTGGATGTCCCCAATTCGTCTATAGGCTCCTCGGAATTGGCTCTACATGCCTTGACTTCTACTTTATACCTTTGGCAACCATCAAAACATATGAAATCAAATTGGCTCCCAAACGGTTTTCCTAACGGATCTGAATAGTTTGGAAACTCTCGTTCAACATCTTTTTTCTTTGCTTTAATTAATCCCTTACCATTAGTTCCCGGAGTATATGGGAATTTTTCCAAGATTCTTTTTTCCAACCATGTCTCTCCAAAGGTTCTCGGCGCCATTTCAAATACTTTAATGTATTCATTTCGATCTTCAAATTCCCGATACATCTCTTTATATTGTTCATACGATAGTTTACCTGTACTGATCAAATATGCAATTATTCTTCCCTGTGCGCCCAATAGATTATCTTCCGGTAATTGTTCAATATCCAACCCTGTTTTTTCTATCATATCCTTTAGGTTTTTGTTAAGCTTTCTCATTATTGCTCCTTCCTCAATAGCGAGATTTTTATCTCATCATATCGTATCGGATAATTATACTATTATATCAATATCTCTCATAATATCATAACAAAACTTGTTTTGTTTGATAATTATATCATATTTGACACAATCTCGTCAAGCACTTACACCCACACTTTTATCAACTTGACATATGTCAAGTTCTCTGTTATACTCTGTTTTGAAAGGTGTTTTCCTTGTGATTCGTTTATAATTGAGGCTCTCCGGAGGTATAAATAAATGGACGATAAAATCATACATGAAAAACAGGATCTGACACATCTGACCTGGTCACGATACCGGCATACATCCGGAACGGCAGGCTCGTTTTTAAAAGCATACTCAGATCTCGATGGAACAAAAAAGTATTATAAAATGTCGAATTACGAAGCTTTGAACGGCGTGGTGGGTCATGAGTCAGTGAACGAGATAATTGTCGACCGGCTACTGACTACCCTTGGCATAGATCATGTACCATACCGTCTTATTAATGCAGACATAGTTGTTGATGGAGCGCGAATTTCAACCTATATCTGCGTTTCCGAGGATTTCAAACGGCCCGGCGAGAGAAAGGTCGCTTTTGACATTTACTATCAGCAGTGCAAAAAAGCCAATGAAACCCCCATTGAATTTTGTCACAGGATGGGCTGGACCGATATAATTAACTCCATGCTGATGACTGATTTTTTGATCCTGAACAGGGACAGACACGGAGCAAACATCGAGGTTTTGAAAGGCTCCGGAAAAAGCGTCCGGCTGGCTCCTCTCTATGATCACGGTCTCTCGCTGATGTTTTCATGTCATACGGATTCCGAGATGGAGGCTTTTGATATAATGGCTGACCTCCCTGTCCAAAGCTTTATCGGCGGGCGGTCAGCATATGAAAACCTGAAACTGATTTCGGGAAGCCAATCCGGCAGCCGGGTTTTGCTGTCTGACGATAATGATAAATCTGTCTCGAAAACCCGATCCGGCAACCTGATTCAGCAGTCCGGCTTAGATAACGAATCTGTCTCAGGTACATGGACCAGCCGTCCCCTGCAGGAATCCGACCGTGATGTAATCCTTTTTGATCTGGAGGGTGTCCTCCCGGACGCATGGCTGGATAAGATTTGGAAAATGATTTGGGAAAGGTGGCGCGTCTATGAAGATTTGCAGAATTACAGATGAATATCGGCCGATGCTGGGAGCCGTTGGGTATCTGTACTATTTTGAAAATGCCGGGCGGTTTTATATCGAGATTCCCGACAGACTGTCGTTTAATGACGCTCCCCTGATACTCGACCAATATATAAAAAAAGGCATAAACTATGTTGACTCGGAATGGAGCATGCACTGGGTATGTAACCGCATCATACCCCGTGACCGCCAGAATATCGGTCAGATTTTGAGGGATGCGGGACTGGCGGAATACGATGAGTACAAACTGTTGATCCTGACCGACGGACGCTGCGCACAGGACGACTGCATGATTGAACAGATAACGGAGAACGAACTCCCGGATGCAATACGTGAACGCGGGAAACAGCGGATCCAATCCGTTACCCCGCTGAACGACCGGCGGCTGTTGGTTTTTTTTCATGACAAAACATCCGTGATGTGCAAATTGACAGACCTCGTCGGCAGGGACCGCAGGTTCAAACCCGTCCTCTCTGATAATCATGTTTTTGAAAAAGTTAGGGTAAACGCCGGCGGTTACAGCATCGGCTGGGGCGAAACGATTGAGATTGCGGACTATGTTATCAGAAAAATAGGAACGCCTCTGCCCATGAATCTAGATGATATGAGGCTTTTTATCGATCGTGAGGTATGTGACACTGCAGAGACTGCGAGACGCCTGAACTGTACTCGCCAGAACATAGATGACCTCGTTCGTCGCGGCCGCCTGACACCGGTAAAATCGGGCGCGCGGAGCAAATTCTTTTTCCGGAATGAGGTGGAGGAAAGGCTCTGGTAAACTTGACGTGGGCGGGAAAAAGTTGTAGAATAAACAGGATAAATATGTAATAATGATGAATCATTCCTGGATCAGATTTATTGATAGAGACACTGTGTTGCAATTCCGAAACAACTCAAAAAATCTATAGAATACCGGAGGCGCCATGATAGAGGATTTTTCTAACGAATACCGGAACAAACTCAGAACGCCTGAGGAGGCGGTGTCATGTGTAAAAAACGGCGACTGGGTGGACTATACCAGCACGCTCGGGATGCCGATACTGCTGGACCGCGCGCTCGCGAAAAGGCGTGACGAACTCGAGGACGTGAAAATACGCGGAAACCTGATCGTAGGTCCGATTGAGACCGCCGAGTGCGATCCAACGCAGGAGCATTTTGTCTATCATTCCTGGCACTGCTCCTCATACGAACGGAAGCTCTGTGACAGGGGGCTCTGCTATTATATCCCCATGGTATTCCATAACAACGCGGCGTATTATGAGTTTTTTATTGACGTGAACGTCGTTATGGTCAGTGTCACGCCTATGGACAAACACGGTTATTTCAATTACTCGGTGAATACCGGCGTGGCAGGTCCTATCTGTGAAAAAGCAGACATTGTCATCGTCGAGGTAAATGAGAACCTCCCGAAAATCCACGGCGGTTACCAGGAATGCATCCACATCTCAGACGTTGACATGATCGTTGAGGGGGAGCACGAGCCGTTCCCAAACTATCTGCCGATAAACCCGACGCCGATAGATGAGCAGATCGCCGGACATATCATCCCGTACATCGTCGACGGAGCAAACCTCCAGCTCGGGATCGGCGCGATTCCGAACGCGATCGGAGCCGCCATTGCCGAAAGCGATATTCAGGATATCGGAATGCATACAGAGCTGTGTACCGATGCTTATTTAGAGTTGCATCGCGCAGGGAAACTGACCAACATGAAAAAGAGTTTCAACCGGGGCAAGGGCGTATTCGGATGCGCCATCGGCTCGGCTGAATTATATGAATGGCTGGATGACAACCACAGCCTGGCAGCCTATCCGTTGGAATATGTAAACAATCCAAGCGTGATCGAACAGCTCGACAATATGGTATCCATCAACGCCTGCGTTGCGGTGGATCTGTACGGTCAGGTGGCGGCGGAAAGCGCCGGCTCGAGACAGATCAGCGGTACCGGCGGCCAGCTGGATTTCCTGACGGGCGCATCCGCGTCACGAGGCGGCAAAGCCTTTTTATGCATGAAATCTATCCATACCCGCCGCGACGGAACGATCCAGTCACGCATCCTGCCACAGTTCAACGGTGATATCATTACCTCGCCTCGCAGCCAGGTATACTTCATCGCGACGGAATACGGCGTCGTCAACCTCGAGGGCCGCTCGACATGGGAGCGCGCCGAGATGCTGATCTCCATAGCGCATCCGGATTTCCGTGACGAACTCATACGAGAGGCGGAGGAGAGGAAGATCTGGCGGAGGTCAAACCGGAGGTAGGGGATTATATTGACATTCGTGCAAAATAATCGACATTCGTGCAGTCTAATTTGACTTTTTCCAGTAAATTTGGTATCGTATTCAGTTGAAAAAGCAACCGACTGAGTGCGTCGTTGCGTTGAGAAACGCATGTAATACAGTGTTAAAAGTAAAATCAAAAGGAGCGTTTGAAAAATGAAGAATGCATGTAAGAGAGTATTCAAAATGAAAAAAAGGAACCTGGTCACTATAACTCTGTTCCTATGCTTGGCGTTGTTAGCGTCTGCGTTCCCGCCTGCGGAGCTGTTCCGGGTAAAGGATGCGAAGGCAGAGGATTATACCAATCTCAATAACGATCCGGCAAATATGAAATCATTTCAAAATGGTGGTGATTATTATCCTGGAGATTGTATTTGTTATTGCACTTGTGGAAGTAGTACCCCTGATACAAGTATAAATATCATATACAAAAATGCGACTAATGAAACTACACTTTTAAATGATGATTCGACTAATTGGGGAGAAGGTACTCCAAGCGGTCTTCAGGTTCGGCAATCTGATTCCGCTTATTATTTTTATATAAAGGTACGACCAGTAAACGATGAGAAATTTAATGAAAAAAAATTAGATCCTAACCAATATGATCGATGGAGGGTTGTGTATGATAATGCTAATAATACCTTCACCTTCACTGCTCAACGCAAGGCACCCACTCCCGCCCCCGACCCCACTCCCGCCCGCAGACCGGTCGGCAACCCAATTCCGGTACAGACCCCATACCAGTACAAATACTACAACATCACCTATGTGTTGAACGGCGGCACCAACAGTCCGCACAACCCCTCAACCTATCGCGAGGACGTGACTGTCATGCTCGAGGACGCATGGAAAACAGGCGCGGAATTCGATGGCTGGTACCTGACGCCGGAGGGAACCGGCAGGGTCGTAACCATCAGTAACAGAAACATCACGGTCTATGCACATTTCACACCATATACATACAATATAAACTATGATCTGGCTGGTGGTGTCATGGAGACCGGAAATCCTGACAAATACAACTATGGTGAGTCGGTAGAAATACCAAAAGAACCAACCAAACAGGGCTCTGTATTCGCCGGATGGAGTCTGTCACCACTCGGCACCGACACATTTACTACACTCCCTTCCGGATGTTCCGGAGATCTGATGTTGCACGCCGTATGGCGCCAGCCGCTCACCGACATAGTATTTGACACGGAATCATTCCGCGGCGCGGCGAATCCCAATGAGGCGCTTACCAACTATACCTATGGACAACCGGTAACCCTGAATTATATCAAACCGGGTGACAAGGGATATCCGGGGATTCGTGTCGCGTTCAAGGGCTACGAATACAAATTCGAGGGCGAGGAATGGACATTAGCTCCGCTCACAGCCGGAACGGAGGATCAGGCAACCATTGATACAACGAACCATTACGGTGTTCTGTCGATCCGGGCTGTCTGGGGAACCTATGACGAGGAGCTGCCCGTTAATGAAAAGTCAACCTTCGTGGCAAAAACGTTTAATCAGTTTAACATGTTATTCAAGGATGAATATGCCGTAGTCTATTTCAAGGGAACTAGGGCAAATGCAGATCCGAGATATGTCCAGATCGTAGACCATCCTGTCCCCGGCTACGAGGATGCGGAAGGATACAAATTCTGGGAAATGTGCGATGTAGCTCCGGACAGGATGGGGAGCGATAATGGAAACACCGTTGTCGGTCTCAAGCTCAAGGACGGTATCACGGCTGATCAGGTGAAAATGATTGCGGAAAACAATAACTACCGAACCGTGCTTTTCCGTGTTCGCGGCATCGATGTAAACGGCAATCTGGATAATGTTTATAATTATGCCGAGGTCCGGGTAATCGGATGCTATACTCTCCCGTACTACGAGTTGGATAAAACCACCTCGACCATCCCGAGTACACTGAGTGATAATGAAAAAAACACCGATATCAAACTCTGTGAGAAGTCCGGCGATATGCCGAGTAATTGCGGAGACGGGACATGGTCTCTCGATTATGTGGACTCTGACGGACAGACAGTCCTGGATTATGTAACCGTAAAACATGAAAAGTACTCGAACATCTCCCTGTCGGTAGACAGAGATGCGATGCAAGGTAATGTAAACGGTTATGTACGGTTCACTAATTCCAGGTGGGTTCCCGGGACGGCTGTCAAAGCAAAATTCAATCTGAAAAAATCAGATGAAACACCAAAACTCACCCTCAGCAAGAGCAAAATAGAAATGAGTAATAAATATGCGAAAGAATCAGAAACCATCCGGGTTACCCTTAATGATTCTGTCATCCCGGATATGACAAAGATCAGCTGGTCGAATGTACCTAAAGGTATAACAGTCGAAAAGGACGAGGAAACCGGTACGATCAAAGTCACAGGTCAGAGAAAAGCCGAGAAAGGCAATAAAGAACTCACAATCAAATATAGCAATAAAGGTGTAAAATACTCCACAACACTGAAGATCACCGTTACAAATAAATCGGAAAAAGAAGGTTTGATCCTCACGAATGAGTCTTCTAACCAATTCGATGCCATCTGTGACAACCGTATGTGGCTGAAAGCGAAAATTGATGGCTTCGCCGGCGATATCGAATCGGTTGATGTAAGAATGAATGATAAATGTAGAGATGATAAACGGTTCCTCTACAGGGCGAAATGGGATGGTAAATATATTATTCTATCGAAAAGGCATGATTTTGTCTACCAGGTCGAGGGATACAAAGAGACGATCCGGGCCACTCTGACAACAGGACGGAACATAACCTGTGTTATCAAGATTGTCCCCCGTGTATCCGGTGAATTCGATTTTTATGCGAATGATCTGCCCATACCGGCGAACACGGCCGGAGTGGAAACCACCACGAAACTCTATTGCAATTACCTGTATAGATATGCGACAGGACCACATTCCATAGAGACAAGGCTTCATGTATATGATCTGGATGACCCGGAAGAAATCCCGATACAGTTCGGATCAAGCGGACTTCCTATTTACACTAAAGTATTCTATACGGATTGCAATAGTAATAAGGATTTTAAAGACTTGGAATATGATGGTTACAAAATTCCATATGAATGCACCGGTTCAATTATGAGAGCAACAATTAATGATCGGATAGATAAAAAGGTAGGCTCCACTTACAAGCCTTTGATGCCGGTCAAAGCAGGAAGATGCATTCCCAAAAACGAAACCGCAGATGCAAGGGAAAATGTAGATATCCGGTACGTTATAACACAACCGGCGACCTCTAACCGAACGTCCCCAGAAACTGCCTGGTCCGCTCCTCCTTCGGATGCATGATGACCTGCTCCGGAGTTCCTTTTTCCAAAACAAAGCCGTTATCCATGAATATGACCTGATCCGACACGTCCCTCGCAAAACTCATCTCGTGTGTCACGATGATCATTGTCATTTTCTGCTCAGCCAATTCCCTGATAACGCGCAGGACCTCGCCGGTCAGCTCAGGATCCAGCGCAGAGGTCGGCTCATCAAAACACAGGATGTCCGGCTTCAACGCGAGTGCCCGTGCGATCGCCACACGCTGGCATTGCCCGCCGGAAAGCTGGTGCGGATAATTTCCCATCCGGTCGGAGAGTCCCATCTGGTCCAACAGCTCCTCGCCCTCCCGGTCGATCTGTTCAAAATACTTCTTTTTATTCTCCTTGAAATCCGCCTCCTCGCTCACCTGTAAACGGCGGGCGAGAGTGATGTTCTCAAGTGCCGTATACTGCGGAAAAAGGTTGAACGACTGGAACACCAATCCGAAATGCAGACGGTTGACGCGCATGACGGATTCCCTGCGAAATGTCGGATCAGCCGCGTCATAAACCAGCTCGCCTGCGACGCGGATGGTGCCGGTATCCGCCTGCTCGAGGAAATTCAGGCAACGCAGCAAAGTCGTCTTGCCGCTGCCCGACGAGCCGATAATCGACAGCACCTCACTTTTTTCAAGGGAAAAAGAAATGTCACTGAGAACCTGCGTATCCTCAAATCTTTTTCCGATGTGTTCAACCTCTAACAGACTCATGGTTAACCTCCACTGCTCTACTGCCGGGCTTTTTATTCGTCGCCCTCATCGGATTGCCTGATAACTCAAGCCTTCCGAACAGCCTGTTGCTTCATTGGCAGAATGGCATGATAACAAACGTTCAATGTATCGGTTATCTGAAATACCCCAGTTTCTTCTCGGCGTGTCCCAGCAGGAGTGTCAGCAGACCGTTGAATATCAGATAATAAAACCCTGCGAAAAAGAGCGGCCAGATTGCGCCGGATATTCCCTGCGAGCCCTTCATGAACGCCTGCCCGGCCCAGATGACCTCCTGCAGGGCGATGATTCTCGCGAGCGACGTGTCCTTGACCAGGGTTAAAATCTCGTTGGACATAGGCGGCAGAATCCTCTTGATCATCTGCAGCAGTTTTATTTTGAAAAAGATCTGCCTGCGCGACAGTCCCAGAACCAGGCCGGCCTCCTCCTGCCCAACAGGGATTCCCTCGATCCCGCCACGGAATATCTCCGAAAAATAGCAGGCGTAGTTGATGATGAATGCCACGGAGGATGCGAGGAACCGGCCGAGTTCGTTGCCGCCCCAGATCGCATTCCCGAGCACGAGTCCCGGAAAATAGTAGATAATCAACAACTGGATCATCAACGGCGTACCGCGGATGATCCAGATAAAGATCTTCAATACAGCCCGCAGTGGCGCAAAATTTGAACGCGTTCCCATTGAAATCAGCAAACCCAGAGGAATTGCTCCGAGCAAAGTCACGAAAAACAATTCCAATGTTTGTAAAAATCCGATATTCAGTGAGTTCAGCACCACGGGGAGCTGATCAAAAAAAGTATCCATAATTCTCCTGCAATGAATAATCCACAGCTACGTATTAGTGCAAGCATTCATCGAAACTATGTAAATCCGTCAGCCGTGGATCAAAACCTGTTAATTAGTTCTGCTCGATCAGAGCTGCCTGAACCTTATATTTCTCAGCGGTCGTTTTCATGGAACCGTCAGCATATGCGTCCTTGAAAAACTTGTTCAGTTCGTCCTTCAGGTTAGAGCCCTTGCGAAATCCGACGCCATACTCCTCATCATTTAGGCGCACGGTGTAGGTCAGGTTGTCGTAGCTCGTTCCGTCGCCAACCATTGCCGCAGCCATGAGTGAATCAATGATGGCTGCATCCGATGTTCCGGAAGCCACCTCCATCAGAGCGCTCGCCTGGTTCTGCACGGCTGTGTAATTCAGACCGTTTGCCGCAGCCTCAGATTCACCGGCGCTGCCGGCCTCCACAGCAAAGTTCAGCCCCTTGACGCTCTCCACATCCTTGTACTGATCTGCCTTGTCCTTCGGTACGATAACAACCTGTGAATTGTTGCAATACGGATTAGAGCAGTCCATCGCGCTTTTTACTTCATCCGTCAGCGTCATGCCGTTCCATACGCAGTCAATGCTTCCGGAATCGAGTTCGAGTGCCTTGTTGTCCCAATCGATCTCCGTGAACTCTACAGAAACCCCGAGTTTCTCGGCAAACGCCTTGGCCATGTCCGCGTCAAAACCGATCCACTCGCCGTTTTCATCCTTGTAATCCATAGGTTCGAAATCCGTAATACCGACTACGAGGACTCCCTTGTCCTTTACCTCGGCAATCTCTCCCTCGCCGTTGTCCGAACCGCAACCTGCCAGGCACAGGCACATCGTTGCCACTAAAATCATTGTTATCAGTTTCTTCATTTTCATTTTCTCCACCTCGTGTTTTCATTTTTAATAAAACAACTCAAACATTATAACAACTCAGTCATAAACTGTCAATACATTTTGCTCCAGCGCCTCGATGGCAACCGTTCCGCCGCGCACTATCTCTACCCTTCCGGCAAAATCACGCTGCAGGGCATTCAAAAGCCTGTCATTGGCGCTCTCAGGGTTTACGCTTTCCATCAGGATCGAGCCTGACACGCACTCAACGATAGTCGCATCATAATCCCCTGCGAGCTTTGACGCGCGTTTCATCTCCCTGTCGTCACAGCCGGTGAGCTTGATATACATCAGTTCCTTCATATATATGTCCCCGCGCGTGAAATCGACGACCTTGATCACGGCAACGCTCCGGTTCAGCTGCTTTTTAATCTGCTCAAAAGTCCTGTCATCGCTGGTGAGCGTGATAGTCATTCGCGAGATTGTCGGGTCTATCGTCGGTCCCACAGTCAGCGAGTCCATGTTATAGGACTTGCCGGATAACAGGCCGGAGATATAGGCGAGCGTTCCTACCTCGTTCTCTACGAACAAACTTATACATCGTTTTTTTAACATGTTCCACCTCAAATAAAATATACTCTTCGCTATGTTATCGAAAGGCAGCATCGACCAGTTCACGGATGCTGCCGGACTCACTCAAGTATAACCGACTCGATCGTTTTTCCCGGCGGTACCATCGGCATTACGTTCTCCTCACGGTCTATGATGAACTCGATCAGCGTCGGAAGCTTTTTCTCGGAAAGCGCCGCCTCAAACGCCGGCACAACGTCCTCCTCGCGCTCGACACGAATTCCCTTCGCGCCGTAGCTCTCTGCCAGTTTCACGAAATCCGGAATAAACGGCGGACAGTCCTCACACGGCGAGTTGCATATTATCGGACAACTCTCACGCCGGCGCAGACAGGTTGAGGAATACTTTTTCCCGTAAAAAAGTTCCTGCCACTGGCGCACATTTCCGAGATAACCGTTGTTCAGCACGCAGATTATCACAGGCAGTTCATACACAACCGCCGTTGCCAGCTCCTGCAGATTCATCTGGAATCCGCCGTCACCGTTAATCGCAATGACCGGCCGGTCGGGGCAGCCGAGTTTCGCGCCGATCGCCGCCGGAAAACCGTAACCCATCGTCCCGAGTCCTCCGGAGGTAAGGAGCTGTCTTCCGTTTGTCAGCTCGATGTACTGTGTCGTCCACATCTGGTTCTGTCCTACATCGGTTGTGATCACCGCTCCGGGGAATATCCTGTTTATCTCACGGATGATCCTGCGCGGATTCACGCCCGGCAGATCCGGCTGGCCGGCACCTAACGGATGTTCCTGTTTCCATGCATCAATCCTTGCGATCCACTCATCAGTCGAGAGCGTCGTCATGTATTCCGAGAGAGACCGTATCGCGTTTCCGGCATCCCCCACGATCGGGATATCAACCTCGATGTTTCGTGAGATCGACGCTGTATCTATATCAATATGAATGATCTTGGCATGTTTTGCGAACTCATCAACCTTGCCGGTTATGCGATCATTGAAACGGGAACCGATTGAAATCAGCACATCGCACTCCGCCACCGCCGCGTTTGCAGCATAACACCCGTGTATGCCGAGGTTCCCGACATAGAGGGGATGGTCGGTCGGGAGCGCGCCCTTGCCCATGATGGTCGTGACCACCGGGATCCGCGTTTTCTCGGCCAGCGCAGTCATGGCCTCGCCTGCGCGCGCAATGTTCACTCCGCCTCCGATCAGAAAAAGCGGTTTCTCCGCCTTTTTCATAACGCGGACTGCCCTTTTCACCTGCCCGATATGGACCTCCGTGTTGGGCTTGTAGCTGCGGATATCTATGCTCTCAGGATACTCGTCGGAACCCGATTCCAGCTGTATGTTTTTCGGCAGATCCACTACCACCACGCCGGGCTTGCCGGTGCGGGCGATGTAGAATGCCTTTTTAATGATCGCGCCCAAATCCTCCCGGCGGCGTACGGTGACAGCCCATTTGCTGATGTTGCGGGTGATGCCGACAATGTCCGCCTCCTGAAATGCGTCATTTCCGATGAGGCTGAGTGACACCTGCCCGGTGAAACATACCAACGGGACGCTGTCGTAATTCGCCGTCGCTATTCCGGTCACGAGGTTCGTCGCGCCGGGACCGCTGGTTACGAGGCAAACTCCGACACGCCCGGTTGCGCGGGCGTATCCGTCAGCCGCATGGATCAGACCCTGTTCGTGGCGCGGCAGGATCATCCTTATATCCTCCACCCCGTAAAGCGCGTCAAACAAATCGATTGCCTGGCCGCCCGGATATGCGAACAGCGTGTCAACCTTCTCGCACTGTAATGCTTTTACAAAAAGTTCCGCTCCTGTGATAGCCATTTTTATTTCCTTCTTCCGAAAATAGTTTTATCGATTTTTCCGAGTATTTACTCTCCTCTAAACTTGTATGATTATCTGACTGATCCCGTCCGGTTGCCGAGGCCATAGCCCTCAGGACAACAGTCCGGTGGACTGTTGTATCGAGAACCGTAACCTCGCTGCTTCGCTTCGCTGTCGCAACTTCGGACGGTTTCCGCTCCCCGCCTGACAGCAATATCTCCTATATTTTATACCTAATTGCGTTATTTGGCAAGGTTTTTTTGCTTTTTATCCGTGCTTTCCGTGCTTTTTATGCCATAAGCTTTTCCCCGAAACGATAGTTCCTGACACATATATACTGATCAAGTTCGCCGGAACCTTCCCGTCAAACTGACCCACTCGCCCATCGGCGTCGTTTCAATATCAGTAAAGCCGGCCTCTGTCATGGCATCCCGAACCTCCTTCTCTCTCGTCGCGAGGATCCCGGATGTGATGTAGAGCCCATCCTTTTTTAAAAAGCGCGGGACGATCGCGGTCAACGGTACTATGACATCGGGCAGGATATTAGCGATGACGAGGTCGTAACCTGGGTGAGTGGTTTCCGGAATACTATTTGTCTCTTCGTCTGTTTGCCCGGCAGCAGCTTCTGCGTTCTGTGGCATCTGTTCAACCGCCGCTCCGTTCCGCGACTTAGTATATATCAAATTAACAAACGCGGCATCCCCAAGCAGATTTCCCGCTAATAATTCATATTTATTCGGATCTATATTATTAGCGTCAAAATTCTCCTTTGCAACTTTAACAGCAATCTCATCGATATCTATTGCCGTCGCGTGCGAGGCTCCAAGCAGGAGTGAAACGATCGAGAGTATCCCGCTGCCGGTACCGATGTCAAGTACTCTGTCCCCATTATTTATAGATCTGTCTATTGCCCTGATGCAGAGCTTCGTCGTCTCATGGGATCCGGTTCCGAACGCTATGCCCGGGTCGATGCGGAGGATGTGAGGGGGCTCGGCTCGTTCCGGAGCATCCATCCACCTCGGGAATATTTCGATCCGATCCGACGCGCGGAACGGTTTGAAATACTGTTTCCAGTTATTGATCCAATCCTTGTCCTCTGTTGTTGAGACCGTCACGCGTCCCTCACCGATGTCCGTGTAGGTGCCTATATCCGCGAGGATTTCCTGTACCTGCTGCAAAATCTCCTGAACGGATTTTCCTGACAGATTGTTTTCAGTAGCATTATCGACCGGTTGCTCCATGCTTGAGCTTTTATCAGGTCTGCTCAGTACAGAATCCGACTCTGAATTAATATCCGGCAAATCCTCTATATCCGACGCTTCCAGATAAAACGAAACTCTCGCGACATCATCCACTACCTCCGGCTCCGGCAGGATGTCGACAAACATCTTCTGTTTGTCCTCCTCACTCAACGGTATGTGGTCCTCGATTTCTATGCCCTCAACACCGATGGCATCTAATTCATAACTCAGTATATCAACGGCATCCACCGTCGTATGAATTGTGAAGCGGGTCCATTTCATGGCGTCTTCCCTCCTCTGTAAATTACATGTTCTGCGCTGTTTTTGTCTGACTCGGATATGTACGTCAAATAGGCTCCAAAAAAATATCATTTTTTATTGTAGCGTTCAAATACAGGCTTGTCAAGAGTTCTGTTGTCAGATATAATAGGATAAACTGGCTGTCACAATAGTGTACCATTTCAGTGAAGGAAATCAGACGATTGAATACAAACAGTAAAACAGGTGAGCATAATGAACCCTAACGAAATCATCAAACGCTATGGTAGCGATCCGATGGAGATGACGATATCGCTGCTAAAATACGCCGGACTCGCTGCATTGATCGGCGACACGAACAAACGCATTGGCATCAAGCCCAACCTCGTCACGCCCACGCCGGCGTCCTACGGAGCTACGACGCATCCGGAGATCGTCGAGGGGATCGTGTCATATCTGCAGGAGCATGGATTCAAAAATATCATCATAACCGAGGGCTCCTGGGTCGGCGACCGCACGTCAGAGGCCTATGAGTACTGCGGTTACCGTTCTGTCTGCGAGAAATATGATGTACCTTTTATCGATACTCAAAAAGAAAAAGCCCACGCCGTGGATTTAGCCGGCATGGAGTTAAATATTTGTGATGTTGTGGACAGGATTGACTTTTTAATAAATGTCCCCGTCCTGAAGGGGCACTGCCAGACACGGATGACCTGTGCACTGAAAAACATGAAGGGACTGATTCCGAATTCAGAGAAGAGACGTTTCCATACCATGGGCCTCCACAAACCAATCGCATACCTGTCATTAGGAATCCGACAGGACTTTATCGTGGTTGACCACATCTGCGGCGATCCGAGTTTTGAGGAAGGCGGCAACCCTGTAAAGACCGACTGCGTGATGGTCGCGGCAGATCCGGTGCTCATTGACAGCTACGCATGTAAGATTTTAGGGCGAAGAATTGATGAGGTTCCCTATATCGGAATGGCGGAGGCGTTAGGCTCGGGCAGCAGCGATCTTTCATGCTGCACTATCAGTGTAATAAATGAACATGGAGAAGTCCTGAAGCAATTCGCAGGGAACGATCCCGATCCGTACGCATATGATCTGAAATCTGAAAACGCCTTGGATGTGTCCGTTGCTGTTGATGAAGTCGATTCATGCAGCGCATGCTTTGCCGCATTTGTCGGTGCGGTGAATCGCCTGCGGGACGAAGGGGTATGGGATGAGCGCAAAAATGGCATTGTCCCCGGACAGGATTCCCCAAACACGCCGAACGGACATATGACAACCACGCGCAGACAAACCGGAAAAATTGCCATCGGTCAGGGACACCGTGGGAAAACCGGCACGTTCGGCATCGGTAACTGCTGTCGTGAATTCGATACATATGTGCCCGGCTGCCCGCCGCGGGAAGAGGACATCTATGAGGCCATTTCTCCTTTTGACTTTTATCATCAAGTAGTGTATAATTCAGACGTACGATAGACGGATCCGGCATTATTATTGTAAACGCAAGCGATTGATTCGTTTCCTGTAAGCATTATGTAACCGGAGAGGAGCGGCTATAACCATGAACCTGCAGCAATTACAACCCGGTCAGAGCGCCACAGTCACGGAGGTCGGTGGTGACGGCGCTCTCAGACAGCATTTTCTCGACATGGGGATCATCCCGGGCGAGGAGGTGTCGCTGATAAAGTACGCTCCGATGGGTGATCCGATGGAGCTGATGATTTCGGGATATACGCTGACCATACGGCTTGATGACGCAAAAAACATAACTGTAGCCGATATTCATCCGACGGAAAATTCCGGTAACACGGCAGCGGATGGAAATACTGCTGACAGTAATCCTTTTTCTGATAAAAAAGACTCTGAATTTGTCTCATCAACAAATAATACCGGAGAGAAAAACATCAAATCAAATAAATCCGGAAAATCACACAAATCTGACAATACAAATGAAAAAAAACACCTGAAAAAGGAGTCCGAGCACCCGCGACTCGGTGAGACTGCCACACATCGCCACGAGATCCGCGAGCACCGCAACAGGCTCGTGAACAAGGGCAAGCTTTCCTTCGCGCTGGTAGGAAACCAGAACTGCGGCAAAACCACTCTTTTCAACCAGCTCACGGGATCTAATCAGCATGTCGGAAATTTTCCGGGTGTGACCGTTGACAGAAAAAGCGGCTCTATCAAGGGATACCCTGACACTGAGGTCATAGATCTCCCCGGCATCTACTCACTCTCCCCATACACGAACGAGGAGGTTGTTTCCCGCCGTTTTATTTTAGAGGAGCATCCCACCGCGATCATAAACATCATCGACGCAACAAATATCGAGCGTAACATGTATCTGACGATGCAGCTTCTCGAGCTCGGTGTCCCGATGGTTGTCGCGCTCAATATGATGGACGAGATGGCCGGAAACGGCGGCACGATACATATCAACGAGATGGAGCGTTTGCTGGAGGTGCCTGTTGTTGCTATATCCGCCGCGAAAAACCGTGGTATCGAGGAGTTGATCGATCACGCGATCCATGTCGCGAAATATGCTGAAAAACCCGGACGGACTGATTTTTGTGAAAAAGACGACCACGGCGGTGCAGTCCACAGAGCCATGCACGGAGTAATGAGCCTGATAGAGGATCACGCGGAGGCAGCCGACATCCCCCCGCGATTTGCCGCAAGCAAATTAATCGAGGGCGATCCGCTGGTCGAGGAGGCTCTGAAGCTTGATGATATGGAGAATGAAATCCTCCACAGGGCTGTTTCCCAGATGGAAAAGGAGAGGGGTTTGGATCGCAGTGCTGCCCTGGCCGACATGAGATTCCGGTTCATACGAAGGGTCTGCGAGAAAACCGTCGTGAAACCTCGTGAAAGCCGTGAGCATATCAGAAGCCGGCATATGGACCGCTTTTTCACAGGTCGCTGGACAGCTATACCGGCATTTATCGGTATAATGTTTTTGATTTTCTGGCTGACATTTGATGTTATCGGAGGCTGGCTGCAGGGACTGCTCGAGAGCGGAATCACATCACTGACGAATGTTGTGAATGAATTCCTGACCGAGGTCGATGTCGCGCCCGCGATCCGGTCGTTAGTGGTTGATGGTATTTTTACCGGTGTCGGAACGGTGATCAGTTTTGTTCCGATCATTGTCGTGCTGTATTTCTTTTTATCGATGTTAGAGGACAGCGGCTACATGGCGCGCGTCGCGTTTGTCATGGATAAACTCCTGCAAAAACTCGGCCTGTCCGGACGCAGTATTGTGCCCATGCTGATCGGATTCGGGTGCAGCGTGCCGGCTATCATGTCCACGAGGACGCTGCCGTCGGATCGTGACAGACGCATGACGCAGATGCTGATCCCGTTTATGAGCTGCAGCGCCAAAATGCCTATATATGCCTTTTTCACCGCTGCCTTTTTCCCGGGACAGGTCGCAATAGTGATGATCGGAATGTATGTTATCGGTATCATCATTGCAGTTTTAGTTGCGATGGTCACCAAAAAAACCATATTCCGTGGCTCCGCAGTTCCTTTCGTAATGGAGCTGCCGAACTATCGACTGCCCGGAATAAAAAATGTCCTCCTGCTTGTCTGGGACAAAGCGAAGGACTTTTTACAACGCGCGTTTACGGTTATTTTTATCGGAACGATCATAGTGTGGTTTTTGAAAACGTTCAGTCTGTCGTTCCATATGGTTGAAAACTCCGGAGACAGTATCCTGGCAAAGCTGGGTGGATTTATTGCTCCGTTATTCATTCCGCTGGGATTCGGGATCTGGCAGATGGTAACGGCGTTATTGTCCGGTTTTCTCGCAAAGGAAAGCGTCGTATCCATGCTGATCGTTCTGTACGGCAGTACAGCCGGATTACACGAGGCACTGAGTCCCCTATCGGCGATTTCATTTCTGATTTTCTGCCTGCTCTACACGCCATGTATAGCGGCGGTGGCGGCTGCCCGACGGGAATCTGGCGCAAAGGCCGCTATGTGGATGGTGCTGTTTCAGTGCAGTGTGGCATGGGTAGTCGCGTTTATCGTTCATAGCGTGGGGCTGTGCTTTGTTTAGATGATTATAAATGGAGTATCCGCGTCACAGATCATATACGCCACATACCTCTTCCGAGTCATCTCTCACGCGTTCTGCCGCGATCTTTGCCTTGGCAAATCTTTCCTCTGTATCGGGCTCCTGTTCGGCTTCGGTATACACGCCGACTCTCAGGTTAACCATGTCCTCAAAGCCTTTTCCGGCGACAACCTCCGACAAAAACTCACAGATCAGCTGTTCATAATCGTCCATATGCGGGCCATACAGGAAAAAGGTATCCCCTCCCTCACGACAACAGATTCCGCCGGTTTTACGGGCGAGATTCCGGAGACTGGTACCGATACTCCGTAGCACCAGATCACCAAATTGCCGTCCGTATTGTTTGTTGATCGAATGGAACCTGTTCACATCGAATACCATGGCATCCATAGCGCAGTCCTTATACAAATGGTCAAGCCTCTGGATATATCGGAAAAAGTATTCCTTGTTCAAAACTCCTGTCTTTTTGTCACGCTCCGTAAACCGTATCAATTCACGATTCTCTGATAACTCAATGGATTTAGCAACACGGGCTCTGACGATCTCTATACTCGGGTATGGCTTCAGGATAAAATCCACGGCTCCGCTCTTCAGACAATCCAGTTCCGTTTCAGGATCCACGGTCAGTATGATCACCGGAATATTCATCAGTTCCTCATCCACCTGCATCTCCGCGATCACTTCCTGGCCGTTTTTATTCGGCATAAAATAATCGAGAAGAACCAGATCGATCTCATCCTTATGGCTTCGCAGCATTTCCAGGGCTTCAAAACCATCAGACGCAAAATAGAAATCATAGTCATCCTGAAGGATATGAGCCAGCATTTCACGGTTTATTTCCATATCATCAACGATCAACAGTCGTTTCCTGGAATTGATCACGGAAATGTAGTCCGGCTCCGGATCCCCTTCGACCTGGGGTGTTTCCTTCAAAACAGTTGATTTCAGATACTGCTTCCTCTCATACATTTTTTTGTCTGCTTCTTCAAAAACACTCAGCAGAGAGGTATGCTGACCTTGTACGAATTCCGCCATCCCGGCAGAGATGGTTTCTCCGATCCGGATTTTCGACGGATCACTCGGGATCGCGTTGATATGCGCAACCAGTTCCTGTCTGCGGCTGTAATCCTCATCAAACAAAAGAGCCACAAACTCATCACCACCGATTCTGAAAACAGGGCTGTGATTGAACACATCACAGATTCTTTCACAGGCATTTTTGATACAGACATCACCTGCCTTATGGCCATGCAGATCATTTACCGCCTTCAGACTGTTGACATCACAGACAACAACTGCAAATGGTTCCTGTTCCTCTTTTTCTATTCTTTCATTGGTTTCCTTCTCCCACTCCGAATACGCATGCTTGTTCCGGATACCCGTAAGAGAATCTATGGAAGCCATTTTCTTCGCATCAGACAGATTCTGGACGTATTCCATCTCCTGACGGATCTGCACGTCTTCATTAAACACGCCTATGATCAGGGTTCTTTTTCCTTTTTCCTCGATCATGGCGGCCTTCAGTCCCACATATGTCGGATGATCCCCCAGCATAATACGGTAATCAAGCAAAAACACGCCGTCACGCTCGATGGTTTCGAGTATTCTTTCCCTGGTAAACTGTGCATGAAACAGGTCATGATCCTCTGAATAGATGGCTGTGTCGCTGTTTTTGTAGGTGGTTTTGAAAAAGTCAGCCCCCTCCACATCAATCCCGAGTTCACGATACTCTGAGGAGGCGTTAAATTCCCTGAACCGACCGGTGTCAGGATCCACATAATACAGAACAAGCAGGGTTCCGTTCAATGCAGCCAGGCGTTTATAGGTTTCTCTTTCCTCCAACGCGCGCTCTGCCGCCCTACGGTCCTTGACCTGGGACTCCACATTGCTGACACCGATGATTATGTGGTGGTCATCTCCGTCGATCCGTGTCGCCTTCATACTGACATAGATTGGTTTGCCGCCTACTAACTGGCGGAACTGAAGCATATAGGTACCGCCGTATTTATTGATCCCTTCCAACAGCTTTTCCCTGTCAATGGCTTTCTTCACCATTTCCAGGTCTTCTTTGTATATATATTTTTCCATATGCTCTTTGCTTTGTGCAAAAAAATCATCCCCGCGATTCTCTGTCTTCGTCTGTCCTTCTTCACTGACGGAGCCGAATTCGACATATGAACCGGTCTCTACGTTGACATAGTAGAGATCAAAATAGTCCTCAGCCAGCGCGTTAACTATACCTTCGTAAACCGCACCGGAACTCATCTCGTCCATCGTGTTCTCTGATTTTGAACTCATACCGAACGCCCCCTTTCGCAGGTCATATCCCTATTATACGAAAATATAACAATAAATGCAAGATTTTTCCATTTAGATGTACTTCTCCAACACCTCAAACAATTGGTTCATGTCCACAGGCTTGGAAAGGTGTTCGTTCATTCCCGCCTGCATTGATTGCTCTTTATCCTCATCAAATGCGTTTGCTGACATTGCTATGATTGGGATTGTGCCTGCATCCGGCAGATCCAGCGCACGGATCGCGCGGGTGGCCGCGAGCCCGTCCATTACCGGCATCCGGATGTCCATCAGAATAACATCGTAGTAATTCTCCGGGCGTCCCGTGAACATGTCTACGGCTATTTGTCCGTCCTCAGCCCATTCGTGTTCTATTCCCTTCATATCCAAAATAGCTCCGAGGAGTTCCGCATTAATTGCCATATCCTCCACGATCAGCGCACGATAACCCTTCATGCTGATTGCCCGTTCCACCAGATCATCCTGTTCAGGAGTCATGTCATCGGATTTCCCGGAATTATCAGCAACCGTTTCATTCGTTATGAATCCCTCATGCGCATCCTTCAATGGCAGTATGACTGTAAATGTACTGCCTTCACCCTTTTTGCTCTCCACATGAATCTCACCGTTCATCAGATCGACGATGTTCTTGGTAATCACCATTCCGAGACCGGTACTGCCATATTGGTTCGGATTACTGTCATCTTCCTGCGAAAACGTATCAAACAGCTTCGGCAGGAACTCCTCACTCATACCGATTCCGGTATCCTTTATAGTAAATTTCAATGTACACACTTCCTGAGAAGTAGAAAAAACCTGTTCCACGGAAAAACTGATTGTTCCTCCGTACGGCGTGTATTTTACAGCATTGCTGAGAATATTGATCAACACCTCCTTCAGCTTCATCTCATCACCGATGAAGGAGCGACTGACTGCGCCAATGATTTTCGGGTTGAATGTCAGACCCTTGTTTGCACATTGGCTCCCGATCATGGTATTGATCTGTGCCAGGAGAGCACTGAAACTGAATACCTCGTTATGGAGTTCCAGTCTCCCCGATTCTACGCGACTGACATCCAGTATCTCATTGATCAGCGACAATAAATGCTCGCTTGACATGCTGATTTTTTTGATATAATCGAGTACTTTTTCCCGATCGTCAATATTGTGCTCCGCTAAATCGGAATATCCGATGATCGCATTGAGCGGCGTACGAATCTCATGCGACATGTTGCTGAGGAAAATCGTTTTTGCACGGCTCGCTGCCTGCGAGGCAACTACCGCTTCCTGCAGCTCATTCTTGCTTTCGGAGAGCTCCGTGATCTG
>JAGABX010000038.1 GCA_017614395.1 Eubacterium sp. | reverse complement strand
GCTGTTTTTTCGTGCGCTCACCGGTTTTTATCTCCTCAATGCTGTATTTCGCATTTTTCAGCTCATTCAGAATCTTCTCGATCTCCTGTTTGGAGCCGAGTTCGTTTTTTCCGTCCTTGCCGTAGTATTTGGCAGTCAAAGGCTTTTTCATTCCATCAACCGAAAAATCAGCCTCCAGTGTCCAGAATTCCCTTGGTATGAAAGCATCTATCTCTGTCTCTCTGTCGGCAATGATACGCAGGGCAACCGACTGCACACGTCCCGCGGACAGCCCCCTTTTTACCTTTGCCCAAAGCAGCGGACTGATTGAATAACCAACCATACGGTCCAAAACACGTCTGGCCTGCTGGGCGTCCACCAATCCCATGTCTATGTCACGGGACTCTTTCAACGACTGTTTTACGGCGTTTTTAGTGATCTCATTAAAAGTAATCCTGCTCGTTTTCGCGGGATCCAGAGACAATGCGGCGCACAGATGCCACGAAATAGCCTCACCCTCCCGGTCAGGGTCGGTCGCAAGATAAACCTTGTCAGCCTTTTTAACTTCCTTTCGAAGAGCAGCCAGAAGTTCTCCCTTCCCCCGTATTGTGATATATTTTGGCTCAAAGTCATGCTCAGGATCGAATCCCATTTGACTTTTCGGCAGATCGCGTACATGGCCGTTAGATGCCATAACCTCATAGTTTTTCCCTAAAAAACGCTGGATTGTCTTCGACTTTGCCGGAGACTCTACGATTATCAGATTTTTTGACATGATGAAAACCTCTCTTCAAAGTGAGTTACGATTGCTATCATATTACAAAATTCACACATTTGCAAGAGTGATTTTTCTTTTCACACGTGAAAAAGTCGGACAAATCCGCGTTATTTCGTAATTTGTTAGACTAAAAAAAATTTACATCCGTATATACCGATCCCTGGACGACTCCCGAATGAGCCGCCTCTTTTTCAGATCCAAAACGACCCGTATCGTGTTCGCGAGCGTCCCCTGTGAAGCATCGGCCAGATCGGTAAGTGAAATCGGTACCGTTCCGATGAGATTATATATCTGTCTCTCGTCAGACGTGAGCTCCTGCGAGGTTTCCGGCTTCACATCGATGCTGTAGTACTCGAGGATATCCTCCGGCGTGAGAACCGGTATCGCCCCCTGACGGATGAGACGGTTACATCCAACACTCAGTTCATCACCGATCCGACCCGGTATGACAAATACATCCTTCCCCTGATCCAATGCTGCGTCTGCAGTAATAAGGGAACCGGATCGTATTCTTGCCTCAACAACCAGAATTCCGTCTGACAGACCGCTGATTATCCTGTTCCGGACCGGAAAATTCTGCGCAAACGGACCGAATTTTGTCGGATACTCACTGATCAGACCGCCATGCTCCGGAATTTCACGATAGAGTTTTGAATTAGTTGTCGGAAAACAGATTTCAACACCGCATCCGAGAACCGCATAAGTGAGACCGTCAGCCTCGATCGCTCCCCTGTGAGACCAGCTGTCAATTCCCCTCGCCATCCCGCTGATCACCGCAACTCCCGCCTGCGCCAATCTAAATGAAAACATCCTTGCCATATCACGTCCGTAGGGCGTACAGTTCCTCGCACCGACAATCCCGATTGCTACGCTGTCCGGGTCGGGAAGTTCACCTCGCACAAACAACTGTTCAGGCGGATTAGGAATACCTCGCAATTTTTCAGGAAATTCCGGATCACTTTTTCTGTAAAATTTTATCTCATTTTTTGACACACGTTTGTACTCTGACAGGATATCTTTTTTCAATGTGATATCCAGCAGTTTTTCAATTGTTTTTGAATTAAAAAAACGACGTGAAGCTTTTTCTTCTATATAATAACTATTATTATTTTCTATATGTTTGTCTCTATTTCCGTCATGACTGTTATCATTATAATCGACTGTTGTTCCTGCATTATTATTCCAATTCCATCTGAACGTCTTTATCCGGGTATCAATTTCATCACGTGATGCCAGAAAAAGAGTCTTTTCATCACCGAAACACTCCCGAATCAACGACAATCCTGCCGGACCTAATGCTAATTCCTGCGCGAGCCAGAACGCCGCAAGTTTTCTGATTTCCATCAGCGATCACCTCCCCAGTACTTTTTATTTATACTGCGAAGGGAAATTGCCAGAGCGAGATGTGTGGTCGATATTGAATCCTCTTCCCTCATATCCGCTATGGTCCTCGCAACACGGATTATCCTTGTCAGCCGCCTGAGACTGCATTCCTCAGCCTCAAAAAACTCCTTTAGATAATCTGTTTCCGCGCTTCCCAGCTGACAGTATTTTTCCATATCAGCTCCGGACAATTCTCCGTTATATGAAAACGTTTCGTCAACATATCTTTCCTGCTGGATCCGGATTGTTCTCTCTACTCTTTTTCGAATCTCCGCGGAACTCTCCCCGTGTCCTCCATACAGGCTGAACGACGGCATGCTCATCTCAACACTGATATCCATGCGATCCAACAGGGGCTCACTGATCTTGTCCAGATATCTGTGTATCTCCCCGGACGTACACCTGCACCTGTCACGATCCGGAAAAAAACCACACCTGCACGGATTCATTGCCGCCATAAAAATGCAGTCACACGGATAGTCCTCGGACCCCTCCAATCTCGATATTGTAACATGTCCCTCCTCCATAGGCTGCCGGAGAACTTCAATAGTTGATTTAGCATACTCGGGCAGCTCATCGAGAAAAAGTATCCCCTTTGCGGCAAGAGTGATCTCGCCCGGCGTCGGAGTCCTCCCGCCACCTGTCAATGCTGTTTGCGTACAAGTGTGATGGGGAGCACGAAACGGTCTTTCGGTTATGATAGGTCGTTCTCTGCTCAACAATCCGCAGATACTGTAGATACGTGTGATCTCCAAACACTCCTCCATGGTCAGGCTTGGCATGATGGTCGGAATCCTCTTCGCAAGCATTGTTTTGCCGCTTCCCGGCGGACCGATCATCAACAGATTATGGCGACCGCTCACTGCAATCTCCGCAGCAAGCTTTGCCTGTTCCTGGCCGGCAATATCGGAAAAATCCTCTTTTGAGCTGAGCCTGACGCATAATCCTGAAAAAGACTCCCTGACCGGATTCATCGATATTTCACCCTTCAGATAGTCGACTGTTTTGGATAGATGCGATACACCGATGACATCGACATCCTCAAGCACGCTACCCTCAAACGCATTATCCTCAGGAACTATAAAGCGCGTAAATCCCTCCTCTCGTCCCTTCAGTATCATGGCGAGCACTCCGTTTACTGCATGAATTTGTCCGTCAAGTCCGAGTTCCCCTACAAAGACCGTATCCTCCATGCATTTTTCACTCAGATGTCCGAACGCAACTAAAAGAGCCACCGCGATCGGCAGATCGAAGCTGGTTCCTTCTTTTTTCAAATTTGCTGGTGATAGATTGATTGTGATTCTCTTGGCCGGAAATTTCAATCCGAGATTGTTTAACGCAATCCGGACGCGATCCCTCGCCTCCTTGACCGCGGAAGCGAGAAAACCGACCATCTCAAAGACCGGCAGACCATCCCGGATGTCAACCTCAATTCGGATCAACCTCGCCTGAAATCCGGACACGTCCGCCGCATGAACATAAGTATACATAGAACCCTCCCTTCACGGGAGGGGACAAAATCGATATCTAACTAAACAATGTCAGATCTGCGTATTTCTAATCATACTCCACTGAGTTTCTGTTTGTCAAGAATTTTTTTGATCTCATCCATGAACGTATTAACATCCTTGAATTCACGATATACGGATGCAAACCGTACATATGCAACCGGATCGAGTTCCTGAAGCTTGTCCATCAGGATCTCACCGATCATAGAGCTTGGAACCTCTTTTTTCCCGAGATTAAACACGGTGCTTTCCACCGAATCCACCAAAGAGTTTATCTGGTCAACGGATATAGGTCTTTTTATGCAGGAACGAAAAACACCTTTTTCAACCTTGGCACGGTCATATGGTTCTCTCTCCTCGTTCTTCTTGATGATCAGGAGCGGCATTGCCTCGAGCTTCTCATATGTCGTAAATCTCTTGCCGCACACCAAACACTCCCTGCGTCTCCTGATTGACGAATTATCATCTGCAGGACGTGAATCGATTACCTTTGTATCCAATGCATTACAAACCGGACATTTCATGTTATGTCTCCTCTCATTTTGAAAAAGTTTTTGAAAAAGTTTTTCATAATACCATTACATGTGGTTCAAATATGACGTAACACCACATATATCACATTATAATCAGAAAAGTATCAATTTGTCAAGTTTTATCCTCATTTTTCTACGATTTTTCCTAAATAGTAAAACCCTTTGCTTTCCTCCAAACGAACTGAAACATATTTACCAATCAGTGACGAATCCCCCGAAACATGCACTATTACGTTGTTTGACAGCCTTCCTGAAACCCGGTTTCCCTCTTTTTCATTTACCTCCTCAATCAATGCCTCATAGACTCCGCCAACTCTTTTCTCATATATTTTTTCTGATATCTCATGGATCTCAGCGAGCAGTCTGTCAAATCTGTCCTTTACAACATCATCCGGAACCGTACCCTCCATTCTCGCAGCCGGTGTTCCCGTCCTTTTGGAGTAAATAAATGTATAGGCGCCGTCAAAACCGACACGGCGTATCACATCTAACGTATCGTCAAAATCACTTTCCGTTTCACCGGGAAACCCGACAATAATGTCAGTTGTCAATGCAATGTCAGGATTTTTCACACGAAGCCTGTCCACAAGCGAAAGATATGACTCTTTATCATAGTGCCTGTTCATTTTTCTTAATATCTCACTACTTCCTGACTGCAAAGGAAGATGGAGATGATCACAAACCTTCTCGCATTCCGCCATGGCATCGATCAGATCATCCGACAGATCCTTCGGATGCGATGTCATAAACCTGATTCTCCGCAACCCCTCTATCTCATTGACACGCCTCAGTAGGTCAGCAAATGAGATGGCAGCACCCTGTGCCACCGATCCCGCGCTCGCGGCAGGAGTTGACTCCTGAAGAGCCACACGAGACGCTTTTTCCTCGTGTGCGATGAAGGAGCCAACTCCGACTGCGCGAGCGCTAAGATTGTTCTCTATACTAACATGACCGTATGAGTTGACGTTCTGACCGAGCAGCATCACCTCTGTAACCCCGTCTTCGACCAGGCCTCTGATCTCACCGATGATTTCATCCGCCTCGCGACTCCTCTCCCTGCCCCTCACATAAGGCACTATGCAATATGTGCAGAAATTATTGCACCCGTACATGATATTCACACCTGTTTTAAACGGATATTTCCTCTTGCCGGGCAAATCCTCCACTATGTCTCCCGGCTCATCCCAAACCTCCACGACACGAGAACCTGACGCAATCTGTTTATACAGAATTTCCGCCAACTTGTATATATTGTGAGTGCCGAAAACAATATCCACAAACGGATAACTCTTCCATACGCGTTCCACCTCATCCGGCTCCTGCATCATGCAACCGCACAGGGCAATCTTCATTTCCGGATGACGTTCCTTCTGATTTTTCAGAAAGCCCAAATGGCCGTATATTTTCTGATTCGCGTTCTCCCTCACGGTACATGTATTGTACAAAACAAAATCAGCATCTATGGCTTTGCCGTCCTTTTTCTCATGAAGCCCTCCCGGAACATATCCGATAAATTCCAATATGGCTGTCATCTTCTCCGAATCCTTGGCATTCATCTGGCATCCCAGCGTCTCTGTCAGGTATGTCAACGGCCTCCCTGCGGTCTTCGCCATTTCGGAAACCGATTCACGACATTTTTTCATAAAAAAGTATTGCCTGTCCGGTTCTGTTTCCGGCGCAGGTCCATCAGTATCTATCCGTTCCAAAAGTGTTTCATTCCACATAATTCTATCTCCATTCGTAATAATTATGTCATAATTATCCGTTAGCATCACGATTCAGTATAGCACATCATACTCTGCCTTGCAACCCCTGCCACTAGTAAAATCGACGTTTTTTGCATATAACAGAAAAATGATATTGTATTTTTTTGCAGTTTGTGTTAATATATATGTAACATTTTTCTATATATTGAGTGTATTGAAAGGGTAACAAAATGGCAGAAACAAAATCAATCAACCTTAACTGGCTCACAGTTGAGGCTGCGAAAAAGATCATACAGGAACACACTCTCCCTTCGGAGATCATACACAAGCTGATGGTTTTTCTGACTGACGAGCTCCATCTCGTTGCCATACGCATCCACCAGCCTGCTGACCGTTCGGATGATTCCACGCAGATCACACATGAACGGCTCCTTAACAAAACCATTCCCAGACGTCTCAATCAGGTAATCATATTTCCGCCGCAATTCTGCGCCTATATGAGACAGCAGGACAATTCCTATAAAATATTTGACAGTCAGAGCGTTGCCAACCCCGTTTCGGGCAAGGTCAACCAACATGGCGTTGCCATTTTTATGCGCCATGCCATCAAGGGGGAATTCATCGGATTGCTTGAATTAGCTTTTGAAGATGAAACCCGCTATCCCAGCGAGAAGGATATTGACGTTCTGATGGCTCTGAAAGGCTTGATATTTGAACAGATCATGATCTATGACAAGCGACGCCACGCGCGTTCAGACGAGGAACCCGGGGAGGTTTTGGATTATCTCACCGGGCTTCACAGATATGAAACCTTCGTTGACAACCTTGACAAAGCAATTCCCCGGCTGGTTGATGACGATCACGGAATAGCCATTATCTGTTCCGACATCAACCATTTCAAACTGATTAATGAAAACCTGGGATATCGCAAGGGTGATGAATTGTTACGCGTTAGCGGACAGATAGTTTCCGGAATTGACGGCCTGATCGATGCATGCAGGTTTTATTCCGATAATTTCATCATGGCAGTTCTCTCAACCAATCCGGATTACAACAGGATTCGCACAGTTTTGGAAAGGAACAACCACCAAAACTCGCTGACTCTCCAAAAACACTGTGCCGACACACAGATACGTTTCAACTCAGGCGTTTATGTAGTCCGTAATCCTCAAATCGATGCTGCTTCTGCCATCAGCTATGCGAACACAGCGCGCAAACAGGCCAAAGTGTTCAACGGCATGCACTGCGTCATATTTACCGAGGAAATGATTGAGGAGATGCGTCGCAGCCAGGAGTTAAACGATGAACTGCCTGCAGCAATAAAAAACCATAACCTCATGGTTTATTACCAGCCGAAAATTTCATGTAAAGATGAAACCATCTACGGTGCGGAGGCTCTGATCAGGTGGCGCCGTGAAGACGGCAGTTTTATCTACCCGGATCAGTTCATACCCGAATTCGAAAACAACGGGAATATTATCCGGCTTGATTATTTTGTCTATGACGAGGTATTCCAGTTCATCAGAAACCGGATTGACAATAATCTGAAGGTTGTTCCAATATCGATGAACGTTTCCAGACGACACCTCGAGAATGAGGACATCCTGTTTTATATTGAGCATCTGATCAATAAATACGATATTCCGACCGAATATCTTGAATTCGAACTGACCGAATCCATCTATATCGACAATGTGGATCCGGCTCTGCATTTTATCACAAGGTGCAACCAGATGGGCATAAAGGTTTCAATGGACGATTTCGGCTCGGGATACTCATCATTGAACATGATCTCATCGATACCGATTGATGTTCTCAAAATAGACGGCGTTTTTATGCATCGTGGCAGGGAACTGAAGGAAAACGACAAAATTGTTTTGCATAATGTCATCAACATGGCCAAGGAACTGAAAATGACTGTCCTTTGCGAGGGCGTTGAAACCCGTGAACAGGTTGATTTTTTGAAGGAAGCCGGCTGTGATATAATTCAGGGTTATTTTTTCGGCAAACCGATGCCTATAGATGAATTTGAAAGCTTTATCGAAAAATTTGCCTGAATAACAAATTACAGTAATCAAATATGACGGAGTACCCAATGATAGAACTGAATGAATCAAGAAAAAGAATAGATGAAATTGATAAACAGATCGTTAGCCTTTTTGAGGAACGCATGGCTGTCGTAGGTGATATTGCCGAATACAAAATCAACTCCGGAACACCTGTATTAGACAGCAAACGCGAGGAGGAAAAACTGGATTCAGTCTCCTCTCTCGCGAATTCGGATTTTAATAAAAAAGCCATCCGCGACCTGTTCAAACAGATTCTGTCCATAAGCCGCGAATATCAGAATACACTGATCAGGAACCCTTAAGCTTATTTTTCACGCGACTCATAAAGCTTCTTTTCTGAGCCGGTTTTTCCTTTTTTGTTTTCAGATTATTATTCTCAGTGATCAGTCTTTCGTTCTCCATGGCAAGCTTTTTCATCAGGCGATAGTAAATATCCATGTAATCCTTGTCATTGAATTTAGTTACGGGTTCAGTCAAAAACTCCGGAGATTTGTAAAACAGTTTTCCGTCAGCGCGACCGAGAAATACCTCCGCCGTCTTTTTATTTGACTCCTCATATTTCTGCATGAACATTTCGCCGTCCTTTTTAGAGAACAGCGTACTGACCTTATAAAGTCCCTGCTCTGCGTTTTCCTCAGTAATATCTATCAGCATTTTTCTGATCTCATTGTTGTTCTGCAGCTCCGGATCAGCGTTTATGCGACGTTTAACCTCGCAGCTGATAACATCAAGACCGGGATTGCGTTTGAGCGAAGGACTTACATATTCATCTGTTAATTTCAGACCTACACATCCGAAAAAATCCTCGATGATATTCGGCGGTGAACCGGCAAATTGGTCACGTTCATATACACGTACAATTACGTTTTCTTTTCCGCCGACACTGTCCGCTATATAGGATATCTGTTTGAAATAATCCAACGGAAAATATCCGTACTTTTCTTTCTCAATAAACTTTTTAAATGACAGTTTCAGATGCCGGCGCGGGATCATGACCTTATAACGCCAATACGATTGAACGAAATCATCCTGCCTGCGAAGATACACGATCACCTTCATCTCATGACCGTATGATTTGATCTTTTCATATATATTTTTGTAAAAAGAATCAATTTTGTTGCAAACATGCCAAACCGACTCGTCGGAAACGATAACATTTTTGCCGGAATCAAGCAGTGATTTTACATCAGCAAAAAAACGGTCACGCATTTCCTGATTCTCATCGTATGTATGTATATTCTGATACTCACCGTAAATCAGAGGATGAGCATTCCTTGCGATTACAGCGTCATCACCTGACATATCATATTTAACGAATAGCGGGTATGCGAAACCGTACTTTCCCAAAACCTTCTGATTTTCCTGCATCGCTAAAAATGATTGAATCGCTGTAGTTCCTGTTTTCGGTGTGCCGACATGCAAAAAAAACGTAGACATAGTGTTATCCCCCTAAAAACTTTTCAGCTCCTTCTCCGCTGTTTTCCAGTCCTTGTCCTCTATGGCGTGACGAATACGTTCATAACGCGTCACATGAATACCTGAGATTCGGAATTCAAAAGTTTCATTCAGTATGTTCCGGCATGTATCATAATTCTTCTGTACGATTGATTCATGCATCTGTCGATAGTATTCATTTAAATCCTTCTCCATCATAAGCGGAAGATTGTGCATCTCCTGAAGCTGCTCATGAGGCATAGGTACAGGATCCGGTTCCAGCTCCATCTGGAGAATGCTCTCACCGATCTCTGCTTTCTGCATCAGTTCTTCCAATTCGGACAGTTCTATCGTGGTCATGGTATCCGATGTAACAGTGCCGTCCTCCGCTACCGGTGGTGAATATGTTATCTGAGTAGCGCTGATAACCGGCTCGGTTTGTTCAGGTATCTCAAGACGTTCCGCTTTCGGTTTAATGCGCGGTTTTTCACCACTGTCATCACTCGCCGTAACAACCTTTCGATAATCTTCATACAACTGTTCTTCATCCGCAACGACGCTTCTGCCGTTCCATGAAAACCCGATTACCATGAGCAGAACCGGAACTAACAACGGCAGAGTCGTGATATGCAATATCTGGTTTGATATAAACATTAGGACGCAACCAATAATTGTTACGATCAATGCAATGCGAATCCCCTTGTCTATTTTTTCAAAAAACCATACTAATAAAAAGAAAAGCACCAGGGTAAACAGCAAAGGAATATAACGGAGTACAGGCGCCATCAGTGAATCTCCGGCTATCAGGGTTACAACAACGAGAATAACCGCCGGAAGATGGGTCAATACCGCGATACCGGCTCCCGCTTTTTTTCGAACGGAATACCAAATGATATCAATTCCCATCTGCAAAGTGCCGACTACCCCGATCAAAAATAAAACCAATGAAAACACCTGAAACCCACTCATCGACTGCATGGCTGTATTCGCCGGATCACAGGCCGTCGAACGTAAGATTCCGTCACCGGTCAGATGAATCAGCGCGAAAAAAAGCATAAGCGCATAAAGCCCCCGTCCCGGTTTTTTTTCACTCATGGCGAAAAATCCAACAGCGGAAACCAATACTATAATCACTCCTAAGACTGATATAGTCGCTCCTGTTATCATCAGTATGTCATTCCTTTCACTATCAACACTATAACCATTTTGGAGAATCAACGCTTTTTAGTTTTTCATACATCTGCCCTGTAGTCATTCCCGTTACAGGATGCCGTTTGTACGGTGCTATTCCGGTCAGCGGTCCCAATACAAAGGCTCGGTTTTCCATATCCGGATGAGGAATAACCAATGTATCACTCGTATAAACCAAATCGTCGTAATACAATATGTCAAGGTCTATCGTCCTCGGTCCCCAGTGCTCGGTTCGCTCTCTGCCACCCAACGCCTCTATCTCATGCAGTTTCACCAGGAGTTCCTCCGGCTCATACAGTGTTTTCAGAAAAAGCGCCCCATTCAGGAAAGGCGGCTGATCCGTCACTCCGTAGGCTAATGTTTCTACTAAAACCGACTGTCTCTCTATCCGGATTTTTTTATCTTTCCTTAATTCATCAATTGAGTCATCAATATATTTCTTTTTATCACCTAAATTTGATCCGACTGACAGATAGACATCATGCCAGTTTCGCGTCATGCACACACTAACCGTATCCAGTGGGAGAAGAATCGGTGCCCATGGCTTTTTCAGTTCCATCGTAATCCTCTCCACGACGGGAAACCTGATCAGTATAGCCTCACAAAGATGCTCCGCCAGCGCCTCTATCAGTTTATATGTAGTTTTTTCCATCTCTTCTTTTACGAGATGTGAAACAGCCGCATAATCAATCGATTCACTGATATCGTCACTTATTCCGGCACTGTGCAGGGACAGTCCGAGCGACATTGAAACCAAAAACTTTTGACCGAGGACATTCTCCTCCTTCAGTACGCCATGATGGCCGTATATTTCCAAATCCTTTATCCGTATCTCGTCCATATATAACCCTCGAAAACCAGCACTGACAGTTTAAAAAGAATCATCGTTTATTCAAAAATCAATCCATATTTCGGAGCATCGAAAAGAACAGCTTTCTCAATTCCCCGTCCGACTCAAAACAGCCTGTTGTTTTATATGTCATAGTCTCAGTTCCCGGCTTTTTTACGCCACGCATCGACATGCACATATGCTCAGCCTTGGCCACGACGATCACGCCCTTCGGAGAGAGGTATTCCTGTATCGCCTCCGCAATCTCTGTCGTCATCTGTTCCTGAATCTGAGCCCTTCTGGCAAAAATCTCCACAGTGCGCGCGAGTTTGCTGAGTCCCACAACCTTTCCGTCAGGAACATATCCTATGGATACCGTTCCGAAAAACGGCAGCAGATGGTGTTCACAAACAGAATAGAACTGAATTCCTTTTTCTATAACTATATCTCCGGTTTCAGATGAAAAAGTCCGGCTCATCGGCACTGACGGGTCTAAATCATATCCACCGAAAATCTCCTCACACATATTTGAAACACGATAGGGGGTATCCTTCAAGCCTTCGCGGTTTCCGTCCTCACCTATTCCCTCGAGAATCAGGCGCACGCCCTGTTCTATTTTTTTCTTGTCTATCATTTTGCTCCCCTGTTCCGTTACACCAGATCAGCCAATTCATAAATCAGACGTTCCGTTTTCTCCCAACCGAGGCACGGATCGGTAATTGATTTACCGTAAACACCGTCGCCGATTTTCTGTGCTCCGTCCTCTATGTAACTCTCTATCATCAGCCCTTTTACAATCTCTCTGATCTCATCAGAATGATTTCTGCTGTAAATGACATCCTTTGCAATACGTATCTGCTGCATATAATCCTTGTCGGAATTTGAATGATTGGTATCAACAATTACCGACGGATTCTCTATCTCACGCTCCCTGCAGCTTTCGTAAAGGTGGATCAAATCCTCAAAATGATAATTCGGGATATTCCGTCCGAATTTATCAACATAGCCACGCAATATAGAGTGAACCATCGGATTTCCTGTTGTCTGGACCTCCCAGCCCCGATAAACGAACCGCTGCGGATTCTGAGCGGCAACAATCGAGTTCATCATTACGGATATATCACCGCCGGTCGGATTCTTCATTCCTGCCGGAATCCCTATCCCGCTCGCAACCAGCCGGTGTCCCTGATCCTCCACGGAACGGGCGCCGATTGCAACATACGCCAACAAATCGGACAGATATCTGTGATTCTCCGGATAAAGCATCTCCTCTGCGCACGTAAAACCTGTCTGTTCAACAACATGCGTATGCATCTGGCGGATTGCGATAAGCCCCCCCAGCAGATCCTCCTCTGCCTCAGGATTCGGCTGATGCAGCATTCCCTTGTATCCGAGTCCCACAGTGCGTGGTTTATTTGTATAGACACGAGGTATCATATACAGCTTGTCCCGAACCTTGTCCTGCACTCCCGCAAGCCTGTTCATATAATCAAGCACTGCGTCCTCGTTGTCAGCTGAGCACGGTCCGATTATCAGCAAAAAGCGCTTGTCCTTTCCCGTGAAGATGTTTTTAATTTCCTCATCACGCTTTTCCTTGATCTGCGCCACGTTATTTCCAAGCGGAAACTTTTCTTTTATCTCCTGAGGCGCCGGCATCTGCCTCAGAAATTCCATCTGCATTTCCATCGTAAATATCTCTTTCTGTATAATATTCTTTTCTTTGAATTAAAATCACAACTATATAATTCTATCACAAATCATTCATGTATGCAAGGGGGAACGACATTTTACCTATATATTTCTCCTGAAAATCATCCTCCTCAGCAAGGTTTACGGATATGGCATTATTGACTATCGACTTAACTCGCACAGCAAATGATTCATCTGTTAAAACACGTATCGCTCCGGCTAATGATGTATTACCGACCACCTCACATTTCCCGGCAATCGATTCCGGGATCAGCCCGATAATAACCGCCTGTTCTATGCCAAGCGCCTCTCCGAAACTCCCTGCTATAAATACCCTGTCTGCATCACGGAATATATCCTCCTGAACATCGGCTGATTCCGGTATTGTAACATCCAAGTCACAATTATTATAATGTACAGGCAGAAGTTCCAATCCTGCGCGTATCGCCGCCTTTGCCATCTGTATCTCTCGTATATCATCCTGTGTAAGAGAAATTGTTTTCCCGGATCGGTCGACTGCAAGCGGAAAGCCTTTTTCAAAATACTCCTCAGACAACACGCCTGTCTCATCGACAATTTTATTCTTCACTAATTCGGCCATTGTATCAATGACACCTGACCCACAGATTCCTACAGGCGGCTCGGGATGACCGGGAGTAGAACCAATCGTATTTATCAGAGCCTGAAAACCGTTTTCCGGAGAGTTCAGTATTTTTACCTCGCTGATCGCGCCTCGAACACATGCCGTTCCGCTTGAGATATTACCACCCTCCAACGCCGGTCCGGCCGCAACCGATGTTGCTATCATACGATTCCTGTTTCCTATCACCAATTCACCATTGGTGCCGAGATCTATCAGGATCGAAATCTTATCCTTTTTATCAAAATCCAAAGCATACAGTCCGGATACGATATCAGCGCCTACGAAAGCGGATATCCCGGGTAAAATCGTTACTCTGACCTCCTTCAGACTGTCCTCGATCGGCCATCCCTGTACATCGCCGAGTATATCCCCCAGCGTTTTTTCTTCCATATCAATTGAGTGCGGCGTGAATGGATGTCTGCCCAATCCATCAACCGGATATCCCATGAGCAGATGAAGCATGGTTGTATTTCCTGAAATGGAAACGCGCTCCAACCGGCCGTAACCGAGTCCGTTCCTGATCAACAGAGTTTCTATGCCTGACAACAGTTCTTCACATATTGCCTGTCGCATTGACTCGGATTTGCCCTCATTCGCAGCCTGTATCCGTGTCAAAACGTCCGCGCCGAATTCAACCTGCGGATTGATCCTGCTCCTGCGATCTGCAATCTGACCTGATGACAGCCTGACGAGCGCTGCCGCAAGAGTAGTTGTTCCGATATCAATGGCAATGCCATAGGAATTTGATGATCTGATATTCTGAGACCTGTTACCATGCCCCCTGTTTGCGTGGGACTCATCTGACGTTTCATTCGTCGGAGTTTTAACGTGTGAAAATGAATCGTTTTCCGGGAAATTAAATTCATCAGGCAGTTCGACCTCAACGTCCCCATTAACCCTGTACTGACACGCCAGCCGGTTTTCGGTACTATTGTTTTCGGTCACACGAACCATACATTTTCCGCAGGTTCCCTTTCCCCCGCATGGTTGCGGCAGGATGTGTCCCGACGATCTCAAAAGCTCGGCAATACTCTCCCCGTTTCCGCTCAGATTGATTTTCTCATGGTTAACAGCGGCTTTATCATCTCCTGTTTTTTCATTTACCTCTGAGTCTTCCGGATTAAATCCTGACGCGGCATCATATCCCCCATGTTCCGGAAAGCATGAATAGATAAACGGAGCCAGCGACAAAGTTCCGAAAACCAACATGACGGCTCCATCCGCCTTCGCTAGTTCACTGACCTGTTTAAACGCCCTGGCAATATCCTCGCCACCGCACTCCACCTTTAATTCAGGACGTATATGTTTGGCATGCTCCGCCAATGATTCTGCCGACATGCCGCGATCCCCCGGCGCGCGTACGGTCATAATTCTGTCAGTCAACGGCAAAACGCTGGACAACATATCCTCTACCGCTTTATCCTTGAACACCCCCATGAGCGCATAAATCCGTCTGTCGGGAATCAGTTTACGAAGTGTCTGAGCCAATGCCGCCGCGCCGTCAGTATTATGCGCACCGTCATATATCGTTATTGGATCATCCGAAATCACGTCAAAACGAGCCGGCCATTTTGCCGACGCTATTCCATCACATATCACTTCATCAGTCAGCTCGTGCATCCATATCGTTCCGGCCGTGGATTGTTCGAAAACCTCAGCATCATTTCTCAGCACCCGCATGACCTCGATCGCAAGCGCAGCGTTTCCGGGCTGATACGCGCCAGCCATCTGTGTATGGTATTCTGTACCCCGATATGTGAAATCCGTTCCCGTTAACTTCATTTTCAGAATTGTCAGTTCTGATCTGTCAACTACTGTCATATCGGCATGTTTTTCCTCAGCTTCGGCCTTGAGTCTGCCGAGAATAATACCGCGATTTCTCTCCTGCCGCCTGATCGCGTTCGGATCTGTGCTGCCCATCATCACACCTGACTGATGGGTTACCAGATGCCCGCCGTCCGGCAGGATTCCTGCCTTCTCTCCTGCTATCTGATAAATAGAGCTGCCGAGATACTGCATGTGGTCCAATCCGATCGGAGTTACAACCGAAATCAACGACTTTTTAATAACATTTGTCGCGTCATTACGTCCGCCCATGCCGACTTCTACAACAGCGATATCGACTTTTTCGTTGAAAAAGCACACGAACGCTCCCGCTGTCTCCAACTCATAAACTGTCGGAGCCTCCCATCCGTCGGATTTCATCTCCTCGGCACACTCTATGACAACGCTCATCGCTTTTTCATAAACGGAACCCCGGACATATGATGACAAAACAGCTCTGCCATCGGATATCCTTTGTCCGTCTATGATCCGTATTTTCTCTCTCTCGTTGATGACCGCCGGAGATGAGTACCAGCCTATCCGTTTATGAGCGCGAGAAAGGATCGACACCATATAGGCTGATGTCGACCCTTTTCCATTCGTTCCGGCAACATGGATAATAGGAACACAGTCCTGCGGATCACCAAGTCGCCGCATTAATTCGCGTATTCTGTCAAGCCCCGGACGTATGCCCGCGACCTCAGACTCTTTCAAATATGTTTGTATTTCCTTTGTTGTCATAACCTGCACCCCTGTTTAGGGTTATCGTTTTACGGCACGCACACGGATAACCTCGGGAATTGCCTTGAGATCGGCAATAACCTGATCGGTAATGGGCGAGCACACATCAAGAATTGAATATGCAAAATTCCCCTTACTCTTGTTCCACATGTTCTCAATGTTGATATCATCCTTTGAGAAAACATTTGTGAACTGTGTCAGCATCTTCGGCAGATTTTTATGCAGAATAGTGATTCGTCCCACCGTCTGACATATGCCCGCATCAGTATTCGGGTAGTTCACAGAATTGCGGATATTGCCGTTTTCAATAAAATCACGCATCTCCCTGACTGCCATTTTGGCACAGTTATCCTCAGACTCCTGTGTTGATGCTCCGAGATGCGGAGTAACTGTCGTATTCGGAAGATTTACGGTAGTCGGCGTCGGGAAATCCACGAAGTATCTCCCCACCTTGCCGCTCTGCAATGCCTCACGGATATCATCCTCGTTTACCAGCGTATCACGTGAGAAATTCAGGATCACTACTCCGTCCTTCATCCTGTCAAATGCTTCCTTGTTAAGCATTCCTTTTGTAGAATCCAGAAGCGGAACATGTATCGTGATATAATCACAGATATCATAGAGTTCCTCGTTTGTCTTTACCATAGTCACGTCGCGTGTCATGTTAACCGCATTTTCAATGGAAATATACGGATCACACCCATAAACATCCATCCCGAGACGGTTTGCCGCATTTGCAACAATAACACCGATAGCGCCAAGTCCGATGATGCCGAGCTTTTTCCCCTTGATCTCGGTTCCGGCAAACTGTTTTTTCGCACCCTCGGCAGTTTTAGCGATGTCCGGATCGGATTTGTTGGCCTCACACCATTCCACTCCTCCGACAATATCACGCGCCGCCAAAAGCATTGCCGCTATTGTTAATTCCTTTACGCCATTTGCGTTCGCTCCGGGTGTATTAAAGACAACTATACCCTTCTCCGCGCATTTTTCCAAAGGAATGTTATTGACTCCGGCGCCTGCCCTTGCAACTGCCAGCAAAGAATCCGGCAGTTCCATGTCATGCATTACCGCGGAACGAACCAGCACTGCCTGTGCCGACTCATAGTCATCAGTTATCTCATACTGCTCCGGCAACATCTCCAGCCCGCACTCCGCTATCGGATTCAGGCATTTTACTTTAACGCTCATTTTTTCTCTCACTTTCTTATATCAATTGTTTTTCTCAAACTCATCCATAAACTGAACGAGCTTCTCGACACCTTCTCTCGGCATCGCGTTATAGATGCTGGCACGCATGCCGCCAACAGTCCTGTGACCTTTGAGGTTTTCAAAACCGGCTGATTTTGACTCGGCAACAAACTTCGCATCAAGTTCCTCGTTGCCGGTAACAAACGGCACGTTCATTAACGAACGATCCTCCTTGCGTACAGTACCCTTGAACATGTTGGATGAATCAAGGAAATCATAGAGAATCGCTGCCTTCTCCTCATTCCGCTTTTTCATCTCAGCCAGACCACCCATTTTCTTCAGCCATTTGAAAACCTTGCCGCAAATATAAATTCCGTAGCACGGCGGCGTATTGAACAGACTTCCCGCATCTGCCTGCGTTTTATATTTCAGCAGGGTCGGAACATAATCCGGCAGATCATCACGTATCAGATCCTTTCTGATTATTACGATAGTTACTCCGGCCGGTCCGATATTCTTCTGAACACCGCCGTAGATCACTCCGTATTTTGTTACATCCACCGGTTCTGATAAAAAGCAGGAGGATACATCTGCCACAAGTGTTTTTCCTTTGGTATTTGGCAGTTTCCAGTATTTTGTTCCATAAATCGTATTATTCTCACAGATATAAACGTAATCTGCATCATCATCAATCGGCAGATCGGAACAATCCGGAATATATGAAAAAGTTTCGTCCTCAGATGAGGCAATCTTGTTGGCTTTCCCGTATTTCTGGGCTTCCTGCCATGCTTTCTTCGCCCACTGACCGGTGACAATATAGTCTGCCACTCCGTTTTTCATCAAATTCATCGGAACAGCCGCAAACTGTGTCCACGCGCCGCCCTGCAAAAAGAGTACCTCATAATTATCCGGCACTCCCATGAGCTCACGCAGGTCAGCCTCCGCGGTCTTGATAATATCATCATACACCTTGGAACGATGGCTCATCTCCATTACAGACATGCCCGAACCGTTGTAATCAAGCATCTCTGCCGCTGCCTCTCTGAGTACCTCCTCCGGCAAAACCGCCGGTCCCGCTGAAAAATTATAGACTCTGCCCATAACAATCTCTCCTTTTCTTTATAAATCCAGGACTCGTGCTTATGCCGTTTCTCGACTTCTGACGTTATCCGGCTCCATCTGAAATAAGCACTTGACCATTCTATCATTTTTTTTTCAAAATGTAAAGAGCAAAATTACCGAGTTTATTCTCGACCACGTGTCACATTCTGTCCGATTGATTCCTTAGGTCGTTTTCATCGAACGCGCTGTCGATCGGTTTGCCCGGAGCAACCATCGGGAACACTTTGTCATCCTGATCAATGACCACCTCTATCAGTGTCGGCTTTCCCGAACCAACCGCAGTTCGTATCGCGTCATCAAGCTTTTCTCTCTCGGTAACGCGGATCGCATTTGCTCCCATAGCCTCTGCAACCTTGCAATAATCTACCTTGTCCTCCAGCACGGTCTGTGAATAATGCTTGTTATAGAATAATGTCTGCCACTGTCTGACCATTCCGAGCGCGTGATTGTTGAAAACCACCTCAATTACAGGTATGTCATAGCGCGTCGCTGTGGCAATCTCATTCATATTCATTCGGAAACATCCGTCTCCCGCAAAATTGACGACTACCGAATCAGGACATCCAACCTTTGCGCCTATCGCGGCCCCGAGACCGTAGCCCATCGTTCCCATGCCTCCGGATGTCAGCAAATGTCTCGGTTTTATGTATTTGTAATACTGCGCAGCCCACATCTGATGCTGTCCGACGTCAGTTGCGATTATGGCATTTTCATCCAGAATCTCAGAAAAACGTTCCACCACATATGGACCTGACAATCCTTCATCTGGATAATTCAGGGGCAGGGCAGCCTTCCGCGCCATTACCTTGTCTATCCATTCCTTGTGATACTGATTCTCCAGTTTTTCATTCAGGATTTCGAGAACCACCTTCAGATCTCCGAGTATCGCATGATCTACGCGTATGTTTTTCCCTATTTCAACCTCATCTATGTCAATCTGAAGTATTTTTGAATCTCTGGCAAAAGTAGCTGCATCCCCAAGCACACGGTCGGAAAACCTGGAACCCAGTGCTATCAGCAGATCACACTCCATTACAGACAGATTTGCCGTTTTGGTTCCGTGCATTCCCAGCATTCCCGTATAGTACGGATCCTCGCCGGAAAATGCGCCCTTTCCCATGAGAGTGTCCGTTACCGGAGCATCAACTTTTTTTACAAATTCCTTTAACTCCGCATCGGCCTCTGCGATAACTGCGCCGCCCCCGACAAAGATCATCGGACGTTTGGCTGCGCGTATCATCTCTATTGCTTTTTCTATGTCCTCATCACGGAGCTGGTCGGTTTTTCTCGCAATCGGTTCAGGTTTCTGCGGAGTGAACTCAGCCTTGTTCGCTGTAACATCCTTGGTAATATCAACCAGTACCGGCCCGGGGCGACCTGTCTGCGCTATTTTAAATGCCCTTCGCATGCACTCGGCCAGGTCATTTACGTCCTTCACAATAAAACTGTGTTTTGTAATAGGCATAGTAATTCCGGCAATATCAACCTCCTGAAAACTGTCCTTCCCGAGAAGTCCGAGCGTGACATTTGCCGTGATCGCAACCATAGGCACCGAATCCATATAAGCCGTTCCTATGCCGGTAACGAGATTCATGGCTCCCGGTCCTGATGTCGCCATACAAACCCCGACACGACCTGTCGCGCGCGCATATCCGTCAGCAGCATGCGCCGCCCCCTGCTCATGGGATGTCAGCACGTGCCTGATCTGTTTCTGATAACGATATAATTCATCATAAATGTTCAGGATCGCTCCGCCCGGATATCCGAACACGGTGTCAACTCCCTGCTCCAACAGGCATTCAATAACGATCTCTGATCCACTCAGCTGCATCTTTCTATTACCTCTTTTCTTCTGTTTCGGAAAAAGTTCACGCCGCGTTACGTCACTTCACAAAACACAGGCGTTTCATCCGTTTCAAATTATCATTTCAGGATTGCTCCCTCGCTGCCTGATGTAACCATATTGGCATACCTTGCGAGATACCCGTCCTTGACTCTCGGCTCACGCGGTTTCCATGCTGCCCTTCTCTTTTCCAGTTCTTCATCCGACACCTTGACATTCAATGTATTTGCAGGAATATCAACCGCGATGATGTCACCCTCCTCTATCAACGCGATCGGTCCACCGACTGCCGCCTCCGGAGAGATATGTCCTATCGACGCGCCACGGCTCGCTCCTGAAAACCGGCCGTCCGTGATCAGAGCGACAGATGAACCGAGACCCATTCCCGCTATGGCAGATGTAGGATTGAGCATCTCACGCATTCCCGGACCGCCCTTCGGTCCCTCGTAACGGATCACGACGACATCACCCTCGACAATTTTACCGCCCTTTATGGCATCAATTGCGTCCTCCTCACAGTCAAACACACGTGCAGGTCCCTCATGCACCATCATCTCAGGCACGACAGCAGAACGTTTAACCACGCCGCCATCCGGTGCTATATTACCCTTCAACACTGCTATTCCGCCTGTTTCGGAATACGGATTGTCAATCGGACGGATAATCTCAGGATCAAGGTTAACCGCATTCTGTATGTTTTCCTTCACCGTTTTTCCGGTTACCGTCATGCAATCCGTGTTTAGAAGACCCTTTTTATCGAGCTCATTCATCACGGCATAAACACCGCCCGCCTCATTCAGCTGCTCCATGTAGGTATGTCCTGCCGGCGCTAAATGGCAAAGGTTCGGAGTTTTTTCGCTAATCTCGTTTGCTATGTCGAGATTGAGCGTGACTCCTGCCTCATGCGCGATTGCGGGCAGATGAAGCATCGTGTTCGTTGAGCATCCGAGCGCCATATCCACTGTCATTGCATTCATGAATGCTTTTTCCGTCAGGATATCACGCGGACGGATATTTCTGTTATACATCTCCATCACAGCCATGCCGGCATGTTTCGCAAGCTTGATCCTGTCGGAGTAAACCGCCGGAATCGTTCCGTTGCCGCGCAGGCCCATTCCGATAGCCTCGGTCAGGCAGTTCATGGAATTCGCCGTGTACATGCCTGAGCATGAACCGCAGGTCGGGCAGGCATGCTGGACAAAATCGTCCACCTGTTCCTCAGTCATTTTTCCTGCCGCGTGCGCTCCGACAGCCTCAAACATACTGGAAAGCGATGTCCTCTTGCCCTGGACATGTCCAGCTAACATCGGTCCGCCACTGACAAATACTGTGGGCACATTGACTCTGGCTGCCGCCATCAGAAGTCCCGGTACGTTTTTATCGCAGTTAGGAACCATCACGAGAGCGTCAAACGCATGGGCTCTCGCCATGCACTCCGTAGAATCAGCGATCAGGTCACGTGTGACGAGTGAGTATTTCATTCCCACATGCCCCATTGCAATACCGTCACAGACAGCGATCGCCGGGAACACGATCGGGGTTCCGCCAGCCATCGCAACTCCCTGTTTAACGGCCTCTACTATCTTGTCAATGTTCATGTGTCCGGGAACGATCTCATTGTAACTGCTGACAATGCCGACGAGCGGACGATCGAGTTCCTCCTTTGTTAATCCTAATGCATTAAAAAGGCTCCGCTGGGGCGCGGTAGCCATGCCTTTCTTTACGCTGTCACTGTTCATAGTTATCGTCCTTTCTATTCTTATTATACTGCCGTGAATAGATTTTCGTCTCGCGCTCGGAGACCGTTCACGCCCTCCTCGTTCCTCGTCGGGCTCCACTTCGGGGGAAGTCTCCTCGCGCAGCGGCGAAAATCTATTCACTGTATTTTACTTGTAATTTCGTCTCCCATGCCGGTGCAGGTAAGCAAAGTCATGCCTTCGCTCATGATGTCAACCGTTCTTTTACCATCCGCGAGCACCTTTTTAACGGCGGCCTCAACAGCGTCCGCCTCAGCCTGCAGGTCGAAGGTGTAACGGAGCATCATGGCTACCGAGAGAATGGTTGCGATCGGGTTGGCCTTATCCTGTCCTGCGATGTCCGGTGCTGAGCCATGGCTCGGCTCATAGAGGCCGAACGCCCCCTCCGCCAACGAGGCCGACGGGAGCATTCCGAGTGAGCCCGTGGTCATTGAAGCCTCGTCTGAGAGAATGTCACCGAACATATTCTCGGTAACAACAACGTCAAACTGTTTCGGATCGCTGACCATCTCCATTGCCGCTGCATCCACCAGCATATCGGATAACTCAACTTCCGGATAGTCCTTTGCAACCTCCGCTACGATCTGTCTCCACAAACGAGATGTGTCGAGTACATTCGCCTTGTCAACCGAGCAGACCTTTTTGTTACGTTTCATTGCAATATCAAAAGCCTTCTTCGCGATGCGCCGTATCTCACTCTCCGCGTAGATGCAGGTGTCAACCGCAGTCATCTCACCGTTCATTTCTTTCGTATAGCGCTCACCGAAATACAGTCCTCCGGTCAGTTCGCGCACGATCACATAATCAAAACCGCCTTTTGAACGGTCGCTTTTTAACGGGCACGCTCCCTCAAGTTCTTCAAAAAGGATCGCCGGCCGCAGATTGCAGAACAGTCCGAGACCTTTTCTTATTTTCAGAAGCCCCGCCTCGGGTCGTTTCTCCGGTGGCAGTTCATACCAGCTGTCAACTCCTACACGACCGCCGACTGCCCCCAGCAATACAGCGTCAGCCTCCTTTGCTCTCCCGAGCGTCTCATCCGTCAGCGGATCTCCGAATTTGTCGATCGAACAACCGCCCATATACAGCTCCTCATACTCAAAAGTGTGACCGTAAACCTCGCCAACCTTGTCGAGAACCTTTTTTGCCTCACGAATGATCTCCGGTCCGATTCCATCGCCCGGAATCACAGCAATATGCGCATTCATTTTTTTTTTACCATTCCTTTCCTTTTTCAACTCACTAATGCATTTTTATATTGTATCATGTTTTATAGTGTACGTCATTCTGTGCCCTGAAAACACTTGAGCCTACATTATATAGTAAATCATCCCCCGTGTCAAGATTCAAAAACCCTGTCTCACTCTGTCATATTCCGTCTGTGCTTTATTTTTATTCCCGTTATTCTGATGTGGAATCTCGCTGCTCCCGCATATTGGACACATGACAATTCGCGATGAAAAAACCATCTCACCGTTTTTCAATATTATTTTTCCTTCTTTATCCCTGCCCGGCAGATTATGTTCATAATAATTATCCGGTCTCTTTACTATAGCATGATGACCGCAATTAACATGGCGCGGTCCTCCGCCTATGTTAGAGCAGTGGTTCTCAATCCAATATTCCGGACAATCCGGACACTTCATTGCGTATCTGCCGCCGCCACCCGGATGAATATCATTTTCAGACAGCTTTGCTCCGCATTTCCAGCAATAATCACGATAGCTTCCGAAATGGTGTTCCATGATCATTCTGATGAGTTCCCTGAAATACTCATCTCCTACCGTCGGGAACATACATATGCTTCCGATCCTGGCAGTGGCATAATTCAGGTTATTCCTAAACTCGTTTTTATCTTCATCATACACAACCAGTTGTCTATGAATTCCCTCCTCGTCATACTCAGGATAATCAAAACAGTATTTCCCGATTAGTTTAGCTTCTTCATTAAGTGTTTTGATCATATATCTTGCCAACACTTCCGCACCAACACCGAAATACCGTCTCATAGAGGGATAATTGTAATAAATCCTCTCATTCTGATTATTGTATTCATCGTAATATTCCTTTATATCATCTGCATATTCGCATTGAATTTCATCTATATGTCCGCATTGATTGTCAGAGTGAATGATAAAAGAACCTGATGCATCGACATTATATCTTCTATTCAAATCGTCAATGTATTTTTTCCATGCGACGTCAAAAACATCTTCCAGCCATGTTTTTGCTCCCATGCCCTTCCGGCCGGCCTCTCTATCCGCATAATTTCTGTATTTCGCATCCATAATGAAAATCTTGGTTATTCCATCATAAGTGATTTCGAATAAAAAGTCCGGACTCAAACCTCTGCTTGTATCATCTACATGTCTGTCGTAATCTATTCTGACCTTAAATCCTTTCATTTCATCATTCTTCAAAACAAACGAACACCCGCTTAACCCGCTTTTATTCTTATTTTTTGCAGAGTTGAATACATCTCTGATAATCTTTGTCAAAGTGTTTCTAGGACCGGAAATACCTTTGCGCCCCAGAGATTCTTTTTTTTCATCAAATATGTTTTCCGGTACATTTTCATCAGTATCACTGTTATCATCTTTTACATGATAGCGGATCACTCTGACAAATCTACACGAATATGTATCAATAAAAACATACAGAATCCGTATCAAACACCATACCTCATATATATCGCTGAGGTTTCCGACAGGACTTCTCTTTTCACAGTCCTCTATATACTTCATCTCCTGAAAATCAGAGTCATCCTGTTTCATGGCCAAAAAAAAGTCCCTGTACGCAGCTCTGGATAAAAACAGATTAGTGGCTCTCAGTTTTTCCTGACAAGGGGATATACCGCAAAAAAAATCACTGTCAATAAGTCTGTCGATTCTGCGTTTTAGTTCATCCCACCTGTTATAGTTTCGTTTTTTTACAGACTTTTTTAATCTGTAATAAAACTTTAAGTCATGATATTCTTCATAACAATTAAGCAGGCGATTCCTCATTTCCAAACGAACACCGTATTTCTCCCTGTCAGATGTCATGTAGTTTTCATAATACTCTTTGAAACTTAAACTGTACCATTCCGAATTGTTATCAGGATTCTTTCCATGTAATAATTCTATTCCCTCCAGATAGATACCGTTTTCTGAGTCAATCTTTATTTCCCCGAATGTATTTTTATTATCTTCATTAGTTGTATTATCATCCGGTATGTAACAGAAATCCGTCGACTCGTCCATGCACAGTTTCAATTTAACATAAACGGAATCATCGAATTGCTGTCTGATCTTTGCATAATACTGTCCGATTTCCTCTATGCACTTATAGAAAAATCCGATGTAAACCCCGAGTGACTCTTCATATTTTACGGAAAAAGAGTGAATAAAACTTGTTTTATATGTTGCAAGGTCATATACGCAAAACGGAACATACTTTTTTGCTCTCTCTTTTTCATCATTATTAATTGAATTCAGAAATTTGACACATGTTTCATTGTCAGAATATGTCATCCAATTGCGCGGATCAGCTGATACAATAAGCAATAAGTCTTTTTTGTTTGTATATTCTCTCAGATCATCCTGTTCTGTTCCGAAGCACTCATTAACCCTGGTATTAATCTCCTTTTTTCTCTCCCATACGTTCCTTCTGATATCACTTATCTCATCATCTAATTTCCTTATCAAATCCTCTCTGCTGTTCGCCCGGTGCTTTTTTTTGTATGTTTCCAACTCCGCGTCAAAATCGCCCTTATCCTGATTTGACGCATATTCCACATTTTTCCTCAGGTCGCACAAATGCTGCTTCATCATACGATGTTCATAAATATCATATGAAACCTCACGTACCGATGTCCTGAGTTTCGATTTACCCGAAAAATAATCCTGCATGGTTTTCGATGTATTCCTGCGCACTTTGCGATATGGCAGTTTTACCTCCCTGGCAACCAGATCGGTAGCCGCATCATTAATTACACGAGGCATCAGCTTTTCGATAAAGCGAACATGCTCCTCGTATTTTTCATATGTCCCTGTCCATTTTTCTGCAACACTGAGCACGGAATTGACCGGACAGATAAGCTGTGCATGGATTTTTCTCAAATCTGACAGCATCATCCTGTAACCGACATCATCTGTCGATTCAACATACACATCGTATCTGCATTCCTCCTCATCATATCTGATGACCAGGCTATACCCTCCTGAAGACTTATAATATGACGCCTG
>JAGABX010000037.1 GCA_017614395.1 Eubacterium sp. | reverse complement strand
GCTTGACGAAGCGACGAGCTCCGTTGATACTCGAACCGAGATGCATATCGATCACGGAATGGAACGATTGATGAAGGGCAGGACGACGTTTGTTATCGCGCATCGATTGTCCACTGTCAGGAATGCCGATTGTATCATGGTTCTGGAAAACGGCGAGATTATTGAGAGGGGAACTCACCGGGAACTGCTCGACATGAAGGGCAGATATTATCAGTTATATACGGGAGCTATAGAGCTGGCGTAGGAATAGTCCTGTATTGAAAACATCGATCGGGGGAGTGTAACCGGTTTTTGAAACAATCGAAACAGGAGTTTGTTTGGTATGGATTCGGAATTTGTCAGGCATAAAGTAAAACATACTGAAAAACGCTACATCGCGATGTTCAGAATTATGTTTTTTTCCCTTATTTTAGGAGTGGTTTTGGGAGCCGTCGGAGGCGTTTTTTATCTTGCTATAAACTATGTGACATATTTGCGTTTTGAGAATAATTGGATTATATTCTTTTTGCCTGTAACAGCGGTTGTTATTCTGTGGTTTTATCACATCCTGCATGGTGATAATGACAGAGGAACCAATCTGGTTTTATTGTCAATCCAGTCGGATGAGAATGTTCCGCTCAGGATGTCCGCACTGATATTTGTATCGACCGTGATGTCGCATTTAGTCGGAGCGTCAGTCGGCCGTGAGGGGGCCGCCCTGCAGATAGGCGGTGCCGTAGGGAATTTTTGCGGCAGGTTTTTAAAAATATCCGTCAACGAGAAAAAGGTCCTGACGATGATCGGCATGACGGCAATGTTTTCCGCGCTGTTTGGGACGCCGATGGCTGCCGCTTTTTTTCCGTTGGAGGTAGTGAGTGTCGGAATAATGCACTATGGGGCATTGATGCCGTGCGTTATCGCCTCGTTTGTCGCGAGAGGTGTCGCAAAATATATCGGTGCTGAGGCTCCGTTTTTTGACATTGGAATTATACCGGATTTTGATTTAATATCCGCCCTGAAAATTGCCGGATTGGCGGCACTGTGCGGATTGGTGTCAATCGTGTTTTGTCTGGCGCTGCGTTATGGCGAGGTATTAGCGAAAAAGTATCTGAGCAACAGATATATACGCGCGCTGATACTCGGAACTGCCGTGTTGGGGTTGACTCTTTTAGTGGGTAATCAGTCGTATAACGGCGCGGGCGTTCATTATATCAACAACTGTATAGACGGCGTTGTTGAACCTATGGGATTTCTGATCAAGATCGTATTTACGGTTCTGTCAATTGTGGCCGGATATCGAGGTGGCGAGATCGTGCCAACCTTTTTCATAGGCGCGTCGTTCGGATGTCTGTTCGGCAATATCATCGGATGGGAACCGGCTCTGTGCGCGGCAGTGGGGATGGGAACCGTATTCTGCGGTGTGACAAACTGTCCTGTGACATCGTTGCTTATCTGTCTGGAACTGTTCGGGTTTTCCGGAGCTGCGTATTTCCTGCTGGCATGCGCGATCGCATATATGTTCTCCGGGTATTACGGATTGTACACCAGCCAGAAGATTGTTTACTCAAAATTTAAATCGAATTTTATTGATAAAAAGGTTCAATAGTACGATAAATATCATATATAACCGATTTCTATAACCATTATACTGTTTTGCAGATGAGAGAGCAGGATTGTTGAAATGAATGATTCAAATGATTATTTTATAAAAAAGACACTGCAGAAATATCTCGTTCCGACTATACTTGCAATTCTCGGGACAACTGCAGTACAGTTTATAAATACGCTGTTAGCCGGGCGCGTCCTTGGTAAGCAGGCTCTCACGGCAATGAATCTGCTGAGTTCGTTCACGTTTTTGTTTGCCATGTTCGGCTGCCTGATCAATATCGGAGCATGCGCGCGTGCGTCTGTTGCTATGGGACGCGGAGATGACGGAGAGGTTGGCGAGTACGAGACATATTCTTTTGTTTTTTCAATACTGATGCCGGCAATCATTTCCGTACTCCTGCTTATGTTTATGCATCCGCTCATGTCATTATTAGGTTGTGACGACAGCCTGTATGAGTTCATGAAAAGCTATGCGCGGATAATGCTGATTTTCGGCTTTTTGACAACTATGATGTATTTCCCGTTTAATTTCCTGCGTTTGGACGGTCGGGCGAATATATCAATGGTAATATTTATCTTCATGGGAGTGCTGGATGTTATTCTGCTCGTTGTTTTTTTGGGGGCGGGTTTCGGGTTGCCGGGAGTTGCCTGGGCTACCGTGATCAGTACCGGTGTGGCGGATTTAGTCGGTGTTTTCATACTTTTTTTCGGGAAAAAGAGACAGATCAAGCCGGTGTTTCCCGGAATTTTACGCTTGTTATTATTGACGATTCCCGTGTTCGTAACGGGTGCGGCAGCGGGTATCAATAACCTGTGCAATATGCTCAGGACACTTGTCCTGAATGCGCTGGTTTTGAGGAATCTCGGATCGGACGGGGCAAGTACATTTGCCGTGGCATGCTCAATAATTTCATTTGCCTCGGCCTCTGTATTCGGGTGCGGTCAGACTGTTTCTCCGTTAGTCGGCGTGTTTTACGGAGAGAGAGATCCCGTGAGCATAAAACTCCTGATGAACCGGACCTGCCGATATGCGTTTATAATTCACGGGTTGGAATTTATAGGAGTGGCGATCGCCGCTGCTCCGATTGCGGAGCTGTTCGGAATACATGACAGCGTATTGGTTTCAGAGGCGGCATTCGGCGTGCGAATGGCTGCGTTAAGCCTGATTCCGGCGGCATTGCTGAATGTTTATATCTATTACTATACAGCGGTCGGACGGAATCGTTTTGCGATTTCCCTGACTGTTCTGAGAGCGTTTGTGCTGGTTGTGCTGTTTGCCCTTGCTATTTTTGCGACAGGCCTGGGACATTGGTATATGATTGCTTTTCCGGCGGCGGAGCTTGCCGGGATAGGTATCATGTTTCTCATGTGCCGTCATCAATCGAAAAAGAATCCTCGATACAAAGGCCTGTTGCTCCTGGATGATTCGTTGAAGGTGGACGAGCGGCTTTTGTCATTTTCCGTGCCGGGAGATAAGGATGGCGCGGTTTCGGCATCGCGGATGATGGAACAATTCTGCGAGGAAAATGATATGAATCCACGTTATGCCATGAGTATCCCGCTGGCGTTGGAGGAACTTCTCGTTGTTATGGGGGAACACTGTTTAGGTGACGACAAAAACCGGTTTGCGGATGTGCGTATAATGATCGATGAGGATGGTATAGTTTTGCGAATACGTTGCGGCGGAAAATTGTTCGACCCGCTCAAGTGGTATGAGGACAGACAGAAGACTATGTCTGCTGAGGAACTGTTGGCTGATGATACACTCGGTATCAAACTGATAAGTGAAAAAGCAGATGTGATTTATTTCAAGAGGACATTGGGTGTTAATAATCTGATAGCCATATTCTCCTCTTAACATGATTGTTTATCTGACTGAACCCGTCCGGTTGCCGATACCGTATTCCTCGCTGCTTCGCTTCGCTTCGCAACTTCGGACGGTATCCGCTCCGCTTAACATGACTGTTTATGTGATAAGGAGCGTATGGGTTGCCACCCGCATAGTCGTAACACATGTGGGAATTCTGATTGAGAAAAACGGGAGTAAAAATGATACCTGTAAACGAGTTGAAGATCGAACCAGAAACTGTTGAATTAAAAAACAGAAATACAGGTGAGGATCACCGATTTATCCTGAGGCTCTATAGGGATGGCGATGAGACAGGCATGATAGAGTGCATCCGTTCGGAATACGGAGAGAAGTATTTCAAGTCTTATTTCTATGATCCCTGCTGGATCAGGGAACATGCACATTCCGATAAATATACTTTTTTTGTAGCTGAGACTGAGGGCAGGATAGCCGGGATGGAGATTTTCGTGTATTCCCATGGAGTGGATGAATGCATAGAGCCGGCCTCGGAAATCCTGCACAGTGATTACCGCGGAACCGGCCTGTCACCAGCGCTTGTTGACTATACTTACCGGATTCTCGATCGTGTTTCACCCTGCGCCGTGTTTGTACATGCAGTTACGTTTCATGATGCAACGCAGATTACTTGTGAAAAGGAAGGAATGATTCCTGTCGGATTCAGGCTCGGCCGCTTTTTATCAAAAAACCTGCATATCAGCTATGCCAAGGGGCGTCCGGACAAATACTCCGAGGGAATAATGATACTTCCGATGGCAAAGCGCTCCGCAGGCACAATATGGCTGCCGGAGGAATTGGTGCCGTTTGGCAAAAAGATTTACGACAGGCTGGGTGTCAGCTGCCGTATTCTGACTGCGTCCGATACGCTTACGGAAACTACGGATACGGAAGTTGCGGTTACCGAAACTACAGATACGAAAAACACGGTATCGGCAACCGGACGGGTTCAGTCAGATAAACATAAATGTTTTGAGGAGAGTGAAGTCGATATCACTGTTGATGAAGTGCAGCAGTTTGTCGGAGTTCAGGTAATCACTGAAGGACGGGATCTGGCGGAGAAAATGCGCGCACTGGTCTCTGAGTACCGGGGAAAGGGTATGTACACAATACAGATAGCCCTGTTTGATGATACGCCTTCCGTATTGGAGATATATGAGAGGTTGAAAAAGATCGGATTTTTCTTCACCGGATTAAAGCCGGTATGCGGAAAAAGAGAACAGTTTTTTATGCAGTGGATGGATGAATGGAATCTGTTCATGGAGGATTACGTGTTAACGGATTCCTTCCGTGAGATAGCGGATGACATAGGAGAGTTCTATGGCAGGCGAATAACGGATTAGAAGAATGCGTATGAATTGTAATTAGGGTTTTGCCGGTGGGTTCAAGTCGGAGGAGGTTATGTAAATGAAAAAAAAGAAAAAGTCATTACAAAAAAAGATTGCGATTGTAGCAGTGCAGTTGACATTGTCTTCTTTGTTAGTTGTGTCGCTCGTTGCATTTTTTATGTTTTTACGGATGAGAAGCGATTTTATAGAGTCCAGTGAGACTGCCGGAGGTAAAGCTTCGGTGATTTCCGCTGTAACGATGGAGGAACAGATTGAACAATCCCTGCAATTGGCGGCTGACGGTCAGGCTAAGATTGCCGATCATGCTTTGCAGGAATTTCAGAATTCAGTAAAGATCATGGCCGATACGGTGACACGTATGTATGATAATCCGGATTCGTACGGTGTGAGACAGGTGCCTTTGCCGGATGCATCAATGGACGGAAAACTATCACCGCAGCTGCTTTTTTCGGAAAAGACAGATCAGAATGATCCTGCTATTCAAAAGGAACTGGGACTACTCGCAAACGGGCAGGACACTTTGCTGTCAATTAATGAAAGTGATCCTAATATGGTATCGAATTACATTGCTTCGGAAAGCGGAATAATGATCCAGGCAGATTATATCTCCGCGAAAAAGTTTGACGAAAACGGAAACATTCTACCCTATGAGGCGGCGGACAGGCCGTGGTACAAGGGAGCAAAAGAAACAGGCAAACCGTTTTTTACATCCCTTTCCAGAGACGCGCATACCTCGGGTGTCGGAATCATGTGCGGCGTGCCTTTTTACAAGGGCGATGAGTTTATGGGAGTTGCAGGCGCCGGGATGTATCTGGATGACCTGGAGAAGGCCGTTGTCGAGACCAAGGTCGGCGAAAACGGATATGCCTGCCTGATTGACGGAGAGGGACAGGTTATATTCTCATCAGGAGGCGGTAAGATTTTTTCATCAGAACCCGAGCAATTGAAGGATCTCCGGAAAAGCAATCAGACGGCGTTGGCGGATCTGATCACCAAGGCGGTTGACGGAGAACGCGGAATAGGCCTCCTTGATTTAGACGGCGTGAGCAGTTATGTTGCCTATGCCCCGCTGGAAACCGTAGGATGGTCATTCCTTACTATCATCTCTTCAGAGGAGGTTAATCAGCCGACTGAGGAACTCGTAAGTATGTTAAAGGAATCTACTGAGGAGACTGTTACCGCCTCCTATAATCAGATCAGATTTATGATAATTATGTTTATCGTAATAATCTTCCTGTTGAGCGTGGTTGCGCTGATTTTGTCACGTCGCGCTTCACGTATGCTGGTTCGGCAGGTGTCTTTGCTGACGACCAAAGTGAGTGAGATCAAAGGGGATAATCTGGACTTCGTCTGGGAGGAGGATACCGGTGATGAGATCCAGGTTCTGGCCGAGTCGTTTGGTTCGCTGACGGAGCGCATGAAACAGTATATCCGTGATATCACCGAGATAACAAAGGAAAAGGAGCGTATCGGGGCGGAACTGAATGTCGCGACGCGCATCCAGGCCAGCATGCTGCCGGCAGATTTCAATGAATTTGACGGACTGGGACATTTTACACTGTTTGCGTCAATGGATCCGGCCAAGGAGGTCGGAGGTGATTTTTATGACTTTTTCCTGGTTGACGGAGAACATATCGCTCTGGTAATGGCGGACGTGTCCGGCAAGGGTGTGCCGGCGGCGCTGTTCATGGTGAGGGCGATGACAGCGATTCGAACACGTGCCCTGATGGGCGGAGGCCCGTCGGATATCCTGTCCGATGTAAACGACCAGCTCTGCGTAGGCAATGAGGAGGAACTGTTTGTTACGGTTTGGCTGGCAATCCTCAATTTCAAAACCGGCGAGGGACTGGCTGCAAATGCCGGTCACGAGCATCCGGCGCTGTGTCATGAGGGAGGCGCATACGAGCTTGTAAAATACCGGCATGGGGCTGCTGTCGCAACGATGGAGGGACTGCCGTTCCGCGAGCATGAGTTCAGGCTGGAGCCTGGTGATACCGTATTTGTTTACACCGACGGTGTGACCGAGGCAACAGACGCGAACAATGAACTGTTTGGTGAGGAACGCCTTGTGACGGCGCTTAACACGGAGCCGGGCGCATCCCCCGAGAAGCTACTGCCCATTGTCCGCGCCGGCATTGATACGTTTGTCGGCGAAGCCCCGCAGTTCGATGACATCACAATGATGGCATTTCATTATTTTGGAAAGCGTGATTAGTTTCATCCATAGCACGAGAGAATGCTCTGCGCCTGTTTCGCGAGGGGACTTTAGGAAACGCCGGTGCGTAGCCGAGGTATTTTCGAGGCATGCACCGCTGCGTTTCCGCAAGGTGAGAACGGATCCCCGAGCGGAACAGGCGCAGACATTCTAGAGAAATACTGATAAAAAGTACTTGCTTTTTTCTTGGAATTGTGATAATATATCATTCGTTGGATAAATGGCGACTTAGCCAAGCGGTAAGGCATGGGACTGCAACTCCCTGATGCGCCGGTTCAAATCCGGCAGTCGCCTCGAAAAAAACCTCTCGCGGTAAACGAGAGGTTTTTTATTGCCAATATTATGTCTGACATTTTATCATGATGTCGATCATTTCAGAATATAGCCGATTCCCAGGCAGTTGGGACCTGCATGCGTGCCAATGATAGGTCCGATGCAGTTGGTCATGAAATCATTTCTTATCCCTGCCTCACGAAGCTGTTCCTCGAATTGTTCAGCGCGTTCTAATGCATTTGAGTGTCCGATAACAACCGGATAGTCCGGGTCGGCGGGTTCGGCGAGCAGTTTGTCAACTAACCAGGCGTTGCAGGATTTTTTTCCCTTGACCTTTCCGATAGCCAGAGCCCCGTCCGCAACTATCTGCATTACGGGGTGAACATGCAGGAGTGAACCGACTAATGCTTTGCCACTGGAAATTCGTCCTCCGCGTTTCAGGTATTCCATTGTGTCGACAACAAGATATGTACGTACGCGAGGGATGAGTTCTCTGATCGCAGTTTCAATCTGTTCTGCGGTCTTTCCCTGATCACGCAGCTTTACCGCATGTGTTACCAGCAGAGCCTGACTCGTCAGACCGGTCTGCGAATCAATGATACGGATTTTGTCTGAGCTGATTTCGTATGCAGCTATTACCGCATTCTGGTATGTGGCACTCATTTTTGATGAGAACAGAATACAGATGATATCATCGTCATCCTCCAAATAACGGTTAAATATCTCTGTGAACGCAGTCGGATTCACTGCAGAGGAGGACGGCGGATGCGGTGATGTCGCCAGTTTTTCATAAAACTGTTCGTTGGTCATTTCCTTTCCGCATACATACTCCTCATCTCCGAACCGGACATTCAGGCACATAATGTCAATGTTCAGTTCCTTCCCCTGTTCCAATGTAAGGTCGCTCAGACTGTCAGTAATGATTCGAATCATAGTTTAACAATACCTCCCATAAAAAATCTATTCTTCATCATCAAATTTCTTTTTTTCTTCGTGGTCGAGATTTCCGAATTTCGTCAAATGTTCCAGCCACTTCAGACGGACCGTTCCGACCGGACCGTTTCGCTGTTTTCCGATAATGACTTCTGTTATCCCTTTCAGCTTTTCCTCCGTCTGATCCTTGTTATAGTATTCGTCCCGATACAAAAACATGACGACGTCTGCGTCCTGTTCTATGGCACCGGACTCGCGTAAATCCGATAGCATAGGGCGTTTGTCATTTCTTGATTCGGGACCTCTTGATAACTGCGACAGCGCTACGATCGGGCACTCCAACTCTCTCGCGATGCTTTTTAAACCGCGCGATATGTTGGAAATTTCTTCCTGACGTCCGTTTACGCGTCCTTCACCGACCATCAGCTGCAGATAGTCGATAAAAACGAGTTTTATGTCATGCTGAGCCTTCAGTTTGCGGCATTTTGTACGCAGCTGAGTCAGTGTGATTCCGGGCGTGTCATCGATAATAATATCGGATTTTGAAAACTGATTCGCGCCCATTGAAATCTCTTTCCATTCGTTTATGCTCAGCTGACCGGTTCGGATTTTTTGCGAATCCACTCCGGACTGCATGGAAAGCAGCCTTTTTGCCAATAACTCGCTTGACATTTCCAGCGAAAAAATGACAGTGGAAATATTGCTTTTCAATGCAGCGTTCATCGCGATGTTCAATGCAAACGCGGTTTTTCCCATTGACGGCCTGGCTGCTATCAGTATCAGATCGGAGGGCTGGAGTCCTGCAATCTGGTAGTCGAGATCACGGAAACCGGTAGGTATGCCGGTGACACGACCGCCTGAGTTCGCAGCAGCCTCAATGCTGGCCAATGTCTTCATCATGATCTCATACATGGTGCCTTCTTTATGAGTATTTGAGGTAAAACTCTGGGAGAGACGGAACACCTCCGACTCTGCGCTCTGGATCAGATCATGAGCGTTTTCGTCCTTGTATCCGCGTTCCATGAGTCCTTCGGCGAATCTGATTATCTGACGTGAATAGGATTTTCCACGTACTATTTTGATATATTCTCCTACATAGGCAGAGGTTGGAACAGCATTCACTATCTGCCCGATGAGTTCGGGACTGCGCATATCGGCAGGAACGCCCATGGAATTCATTTTGTCGGAAAGAGTGACGGGATCAACCGGTTTTGCTTCGCGGTATAATTCGCGGATTGCCTGAAACATCTTCTGACAGGTTTTGTCATAAAAGTCATCTTCCGTCAGTGTGTCACACACATCGGGCAGAACATCGTTGTCCATCATGACTGCGCTGAGCACTGATCGTTCAGCCAGCGGATCATGCGGCATCACTCTGCGGATAATTGCTTCTTCTTCCATTTGATCATTGCCCCTTTTTGATTTTTATTTTCCCTTGTCTTTGACGACAACCTTTAGCTTTGCAGTAACTTCGGGATGAAGCTTCAGAGGAACCTCATATGTTCCGAGAGCCTTGATTGGTTCTTTCATAACTAGTTTATGCTTGTCTAATTCCATTCCGAGTTGAGTGCGCGCGGCTGTGGCAATTTCCTTGGTCGAGACGGCTCCGAATGCCTGACCGTTTTGCCCTGCCCTTATATGCACCTCGACAGATTTGTCTGCGATTTCCGCAGCGAGAGCGCGAGCCTCCTCCAACCGTTCGGCGGCGCGTTTTTCATCGTTCTGTTTTTTCAGTTTCAGATCGTTCAGAGCCTTCGGTGTAGCTTCGGCGCCCAACTTTTTCTTGAGAATGAAATTCCTCGCATATCCGTCACTGACCTCAACTATATCATCCTTTTTCCCGAGAGATTTGACGTCTTCAAAAAGTACTACTTTCAATCGATATCACCTTCCTTTCTCATGGTTGTCAGAACATCCTTGACACGCTGAATAGCATCATCCAGCGATATTCCCGTTAGTTGCGCGCCGGCCATATTGATGTGGCCTCCTCCGCCGAGTTTCTCACAGACAAGCTGTACGTTCAGCTCGTCTATGGAGCGCGCGCTGATGAAGATTTTTCCGTTGTATTCAGTTAATACAAATGAGGCCTTGACTCCCTGTATATCCAGGAATGAGTTTGCGATTTTTGAACCTATGATAGTCGGATCCGGGAAATTGTCAGCCCGGCACGGCGCAATCGCATACGCATCCATAAAAAGGTTCATGTTGCGGACGGCCTCTGCCTGAACCTTGTATTCTTCCAAATCCGTGCGGAACATTTTGCGTATCCGGATCATCTCGGCGCCGCACCTGCGCAAAAATGCAACTGCCTCGAATGTCCGCACACCCGGTTTGTTCATGAAATTGTTTGTATCAAGCAGTATGCCGGAGTAGAGGGCGTCCGCCTCAAGCGTGCGCAGTTTGATCTCATCACCTGAATACTGGATTATCTCGGCAACCATTTCGCTGGCTGATGACGCGAACGGTTCCACATAGGAGAGTGTTGCATGCTCAAAAACCTCACCGGTCTGTCTGTGATGATCGATGACAACGGTTGAGGTCACTTTGTCAATGAGCGACGGGGCATCAGTGTAGGATGGGCGGTTGACATCAACAACAACGAGAAGCACGCCCACGCCGTTCCCGACATATTCGGCAGCCTGTCCGGCATTTAAAAACAGATCCGAAGGATAGTCCTTGTTGCCCTTAAATAAATTCAGCAACGGTTCCAAAGCCGATGTCATGCTGTCAACAACAATTCGCGCAGGTTTTCCGAGATCTGTCGCGATTCTGTATATGCCGAGCGCGCTGCCGATGGCGTCGACATCAGGCATATTATGTCCCATTATGATCAGGCGGTCTGCAACCTCGATGGAATCACGCAGGGCATGCGCCTTGACACGCGCTTTGACACGGGTGTTTTTTTCCTGCTCAATGCTTTTTCCGCCGTAATACAAAGTATTGTCCTTTGTTTTTATTACAACCTGGTCACCACCGCGCCCGAGCGCAAGATCGATTGCGGAACGCGCGTATTCCTGGCGTTTGCGGTATGTTTCAATCTGTGAACCGATTCCGATTGAAATGGTTATGTTGGTTTCCTCAGCCACTCCGGAGTTTACGCTTTTGATATCTTCCAGAATAGAGAACTTTTCCGCCTGCATGTGCGCTAAGTATTTATGCTGTAATATGAAGATGTATTTATCTTTTTCAAGTTTTCTGACAATTGCATCATGCTGAAGCATGTATTTGTTTATCTTTCTGTCAACGAGCGCGATCAGCAGAGACCTCCGGACATCATCAACGCTATCCAGACTCTCCTCGTAATTGTCGATATAGAGAAGACCTATGTCGAGGCGCTGGTCTGAGTTTTCCTGCATTACCCTGACTAAATCGGTTTCATCAAACAGGTAGAGAACAAATAACTGTCCCGAGATTCCTATATGGTGTGCGCGACGTTTCAGTTCTTTTTCAACCTTTTTATCACCCTCTAAAGTGTGGTCGATATGGAGACGCCGAATAAACGCATGATAGTATGTATCGTTCATATGGAAATGGATGTCCGCAGTTTCACCGTCGTCCTTTGGCATGGATTTTGTGTCAATAGCGGGAATTGCCTCGGTGATTCCGAAACGCCGTCCTAACTCAGCCGCAAACTTTTTCCTGAAAAGATCGTTGTCCCAGATACTGATGAAATTGGAGTCAAGTATGCACATGGGCATTTCAAATTCAGATGCGATTTTTTTGGTTGCAACATGGAACCTCATGGCATAGGTAACTAAATCGCGCAGTACAGTGCGCCTTTTTACCAGAAAAAGCAGCAGGGCGAAAATAAAATACACACCAACGTAGACCGTCGTATATAATCCGACGGTTTCATCGATGGTATAGGCATGTATATTCATGATGATGAGGAGTATACCTAAAATCAGCGGCCAACGCAGGTAACTGGTAAGGACTCCCTTCATTTTTTCGGTATTCATTTGCAAACCTCCATATGCTCCGCGTGTGTTTTCGCAGACGCACATGTCATTATAACATGAACCGGCAAAATAATCAATAACTAAGTCGCAGTCATTGACAGTAATTTTAATGTTGACGAATTCGGAAAAATATGAGAAAATGTCAGATAGTACATGCTTTTGAAGAGGAGGGCAAGATGAGAAGATTAGGAGACAGATTTGACGGGAAACTGATACGTGACGTTGATGCGATTCACTTTCTGATGCCGTTTATCTACCCGGGCAGGTGTGATAATGAGGGGTATATCTCGGAGACGGTTGATCTGACGGCGGCGCTTGATTTCCTGGAGAAAAAGAATAAGGATAACGATGGGTATCATTATACTGTGTTCCAGTTAGTTGTGACCGCCATACTGAAGACTCTGACACTGCGTCCGCAATTGAACAGATTTATTACCAATGGTTCGATGTATCAAAGGAACAATATGTCGGTATCGTTCACTGTTAAAAAGAAATTCGAGGATTCGAGTGACGAGGGGCTTGCGTTTATAGATGCGGTCCGGGCGGATACGTTAGATTCCATTCATGAAAAAATCTATCGGCAGATATATGAAACACGTAAAGGTGGCGGTGGAGATGCAGTGGAGACTATTGATATATTTCAGAAGATGCCTCGATTTATCGGAAGATTCATCGTACGTTTTATATGCTGGCTGGAGAGACATGGAATAGTTTTTCCGTCTCTGACCAAGGGCGATCCCGGTTATTCATCCGTGATGATCACAAATTTAGGATCGATAGGAATGAAATCAGGCTACCATCATCTGTCTAACTGGGGAACCAACTCGATATTTGTTGTAATGGGCATTATCAAAAAGCGTCCGTTTATCAATGAGAAAGGCAAGACAAAGATGATTCCGAGCGTGGACCTCGGTCTCACAGTTGACGAGCGCATCGCCGACGGCTATTACTATTCCAGATCGGTCAAACTTCTCAAATACCTCCTCGAGCACCCGGATTTACTGGAGGGACGGTTAGACGAGAAACCGCGTAAAACCACAAAATAAAAACGGTGACCGCTGCGTTTCCGCAAGGCGCGAGCGGAGTCCCGAGCGGGGCAGACATAGGCAGCCACCGAGAACAGAGGTATTTTTTAATGGATAAGGTTAAGAGAAAATGGAACGACCGCCCGATAACGGCGCACACCCCCTGGGCGGCTCATTTGGGCGAGGTACCCCTGACGATTCCCTATTTTGAGGGAACCATGTACGAGATGATCGAGCAGGTGGCCCACAAATATCCCGATTATGTGGCGTTTGATTTCATGGGACGATCAACCACATACAAAAGACTGGTCGAGGAAATCCACAAATGCGCGAGATCGCTCAGGACAATAGGAGTCAGGGCAGGAGACCGCGTGACTATCGCAATGCCGAATTGTCCGCAGGCGATATTTATGCTGTACGGGGTAAATCTCATCGGCGCCGTGGCAAATATGATTCATCCGTTGTCCGCGGAGAAGGAGATAGAGGAATATCTCAACATGTCCAAATCCGTGACAGCCATCACACTGGATCAGTTCTACAGCAAATTTGAGAGTATAAGGGCGAATACCGGTGTCGTGAATATAATAATCGCAAGCGTGAAGGATGAGTTGACAAAACCGCTCAAGGCCGGATATATGCTGACTGAGGGACGCAAGATCAAAATCCCATCGGATGCTCCGGTGATAATGTGGAAGGATTTCATCCGTTTGGGACGGTATTGTTTTTATAATTACAAGGTTCGTTCCCATGCGAAGGATCCTGCTGTCATACTGTATTCCGGCGGTACGACGGGAACGACAAAGGGCATTGTTCTGACCAACATGAATTTTAATGCTTTGAGCGCGCAGGTGGTTTCCGCTAATCCGATGTTCAGACCGGGTGACAAAATGCTCGCAGCCATGCCGTTGTTTCACGGTTTCGGTCTGGGTGTATGCATCCATACTATGCTGACTCAGGGCGGACGATGCATTCTTGTTCCGAGGTTTACCGCAGAGAGCTATGCCAAACTGATCACGAAATATAAATGCAATTTTATTGCCGGAGTACCGACTTTGTATGAGGCGCTGCTGCGCATCAAGTCGATGGACGGCGCTGACCTGAGTTTTCTGAAGGGCGTTTTTTCCGGTGGTGATTCCCTCTCAATTGAGTTGAAAAAGAAGCTCGATCACTTTTTAAATGACCACCAGAGCACGGTTATGGTACGTGAGGGTTACGGGACAACAGAGACCGTTACGGCGTGTTGCCTGACACCGCCTCATATGTTCAAGGAAGGCAGCATCGGTTTGCCGTTCTCGGATACATATATCAAAATAGTGAAGCCCGGAACTGACGAGGAGCTGCCCTATGGTGAGGAGGGAGAGATACTTCTGGCGGGGCCTACGGTCATGAAAGAGTACATGGACAATCCTGAGGAGACCGCCCAGACGCTGCGCCCTCACAACGACGGGCTGACATGGGTTTATACCGGTGATCTGGGAGTAATGGATTCGGAAGGCTTTATTTTCTTTAAGGGGCGCGCTAAACGTATGATCGTTTCTTCCGGGTATAATATTTATCCTGCCCAGTTGGAGAATATCATTGACTCTCATGAAAAAGTGCAGATGAGTTGCGTAATAGGCGTGCCCGATACATACAGGATGCAGGCGGTGAAAGCATTTGTGATGCTGAAACCGGGCATTCCCGCTGATGATGTAACCCGCGGAGAAATCATGGATTATTGTAAAAAGCATCTCGCGAAGTATGAGATGCCCAGGGAAATTGAGTTCCGTGATGAACTTCCGAAAACGCTTGTAGGAAAGGTGGCATACAGGCAGTTGGAGGAAGAGGAACTCGGCGAAAAACAAAAATAACAAGTTTTTTTATAAACAGAAAAGATTTATGATATAAAAAGCTATGTCAAAACTCCTATACTGAACCCATAGTCGGCAATGTCCGGTCGGTGGAATGTGATCATGTTTGTGTATCCATCGGACGCCGACGATGGGAGGGGTGTTCATGGAACAGAGACAAAGCCGTTTACAGGGCGAAAACAATTTAGTTATTCGCGTGTCAACCATGTTGACGAATCTTTTGCTCATCAATTTTCTGACTCTGCTGACATGCCTGCCGGTTATTACAATTGGCGCGTCGCTGACGGCGATGCATGACTGCCTTCAGCAGATACTTCGAAAGGAAGACGGCTATATCGCCCGTCGATTCTTCAAATCATTCAGATCGAATTTCAAACAGGCAACACTGCTGTGGCTGCCGTTTCTTTTGATATTCTCCGGAGTTGTTGCGGATGTTATCATTATGCTGACATCTCCTGGTCTCCTGCCGAATTACATTCTGATACCTGCGGGAGTAGCAGGTCTGTTAACGTTGTTCATATTTCAGTGGCTATGTCCGATATTGGCCAGGTTTTCCGGTAGCAGCGGGTTGGTTTTGCGGATGACGTTTCTGCTTGCAACTGCGAGGTTCCCGAGGACCGTTCTGATGGCGGCAACATTGGTGCTGCCGTATTTTGCAGCAAGAAGCATTCTGACACTGCCCCTGTTCCTGATGTTCGGGATCAGTGTTCCGGGAATGATCGGTGCGTGTTTGTACAGGCCGGTGTTCCGGGAACTTGAGGAAGAACCTGAACAGGAGAATAATAGGATAAATGTATAGAATATGATATATACCATACATGCTGAACATTATTGAATAAAAAGCAAGGAGGACGGAGATATGGATTATTATGTAAACGCGAATGCATTCCGTAGTGGTGACGGTGACAGGAACCGTCCGTTCAAGACTATATCAGAGGCAGCGGGTATAGCCTGTCCGGGGGATACTGTTTTCGTTGCTCCGGGAGTTTACCGTGAGTATGTCAATCCGGCAAATGCGGGAACAGAAAATGCGAGGATCAGTTATATCTCCGAAAAACAGGGAGAGGCAGTAATAACAGGTGCTGAAAAAGTTTCCGACTGGGAACGATACAAGGGAGACACATGGGTGGTGCGAATCGGAAACGGGGTTTTCGGAGAGTACAATCCCTATACGACATATGTCAGCGGAGACTGGTATTTTGCTCCGGATCCGGTGCATACCGGTGAAGTATTTTTGAATGATGTTGCCATGTATGAGGTTTCAAAACTGGAGGAGGTTCTGGATCCGAAGCCCTATGCGATGTCATGGGAGCCGGATGAAATAACCATTAAAAAGTGGTATACAGAGCAGGACGGGGATTATACGGTGATCTATGCCAATTTCGGCGGTGCAGATCCGAATTCGGAGAATGTGGAGATCAACGTTCGCAGAAATTGCTTTTATCCTTCCTGCGAGGGTATCGGATACATTACACTGTCGGGATTTACCATAACAAAGGCTGCAACCCAGTGGGCTCCGCCGACAGCATATCAGGACGGTATGGTGGGACCGCACTGGTCCAAGGGATGGATCATCGAGGACTGTGAGATATCTCATTCACGCTGCTCAGGAATAACTCTCGGTAAATATCTCCAGCCGAACAACGATAATAAATGGACAACGGGATATCTCAAGGACGGGACTCAGACTGAACGTGAGAACATATGTCAGGCTCAGGCGGAGGGCTGGTCGAAGGACAGCATAGGTTCGCATATAGTACGTCGCTGTCATATTCATCACTGCGGACAGACCGGTATTGTAGGGCATTTAGGCGGAGTGTTCTCATTGATAGAGGACAATCACATCCATAATATAAATAATAAACAGGATCTGGCGGGCGCAGAGATCGGTGGAATAAAGATGCACGCCGCAATCGATGTCACATATCGTCGCAATCATATCCATCATTGTACGCGAGGCTTGTGGCTGGATTGGCAGGCGCAGGGAACACGTGTGACTCAGAATCTTTTTCACGATAATACACCGCCTGAGGGAACAGAGATTACGGATCTGCTGGGATTGGGCGAGGATATATTTATCGAGGTATCGCATGGCCCGACACTGGTTGACAATAATCTGTTTTTATCACCGTGCGCGGCCAGGATCAGTACGCAGGGCGTTGCTTTTGTACACAATACAATTGCAGGGTCGTTCACATGGGTAGGAGCAGGTGTGAATAACGGAGGGGTAGAGTTGCCGACGCCGCGATATACTCCGTATCATATCCCTCACAGGACAGAGGTCGCAGGCTTTATGACAATACTCCACGGCGACATGCAGTTCTATAACAATGTATTTATCCAGCCGGAAATCCGTAAGGATTATGTGGCTCATGCCGAACAGTACGGTACGGTAGATGAGTATAATTTTGAGGTCGGGACCGGGGTTTACGAGGGGTATCCGACAGGTAAGGAGTATTTCGCGAACTTCGGACCGTGGTCTCCGGATGATGAGAAAAATCGTGACAAGTTCTATGATCATCTTCCGGTTGACGGAGCGGGCAATCTATATTATAACGGTGCTAAAGCGAACAGCACCGAAACCGATGCCTATGTGGACGCTGAGCACGCCGTCACATGGTCGTTGGAGAATTCTGAAGGAAGGCCGGTGTTTAGGACGAATCTCTATGAGTTCCTCCCTCCTTTATCAACCATGGTTGTTTCGTCCGCGACACTGCGGCCCGCCTTCGAATCGGAGATGCGTTTTGAAAACCCCGATGGTTCCGACATAGTTTTTGACAGTGACTTTTTCGGTAACCACAGAAGCGGAACCCCGTTGCCCGGTCCGTTTTCATCAGTGGAGGAGATGAATAATCCGTTGTTCTGACATGCTCATGCCGCGAAGCGGCCGTAACGTGCCCTGAGCGAAATGGTCACATGTCATCCGTGAGAACGTTTACTCATCTATCGAGTCCTTGATAAAATCCTCCCGGACATAGCGGGACCGGTATTCACCCGGCGTCATGCCGGTAATCTTTTTAAACTCCATCCCCATGTGGGACTGCGAGGCAAACCCGAGATAGTTTGCTATTTCAATATAAGAATATGTCGAAAAGGTCAGCAGGTTTTTGATCAGCTTGACCTTTTCTTCTGTTATGTAGTTTTTCAGTGTCTTTTTCTCGCATTTTTTAAAAAGCGTTGACAGATAGTTGGTTTCAAGTCCGATCGCAGAAGCAATCTCCTGCACGGTGATTTTTCCGTGCATATGTGCAAAAACATAATCCTTGCAACGTGATATGTGCAGGTTTTCCTCGGAGGCCTCGTCGTCTGCGGTCAGTTTCATTTCTCTCACAAGCTCAGCATAGTGCAGTTCCGCCTCCACGGTCAGCCGGATGATTTCATTGACATCGCGGCTGGTACCGATGCGGTGTATAGAAACGTCACTCAGGTAAAAAGCGGTTTCCGGATGCAGACCGGCATCGATGGCGGCACGGCTTGCCAACGTGATGGCGACAATTCCTAAATAAATCTCCTGTTGTATCGGATTGTCGGAGAGACGCCCATAACGTCCCGGAAATCGTTCCTTCAACAGTGTCCGCAGACTCTCAACATCACCGTTTCGAACATAAGATACCTCCAGTTTTTCATGGTTATAGGGATTGTGGACAAAGCTGTTTTCCACCTGATCAAACATTGTCATGACCATGGTTTCCATAGTGTCCTCGGATTTTCCCGGCGGATGGATGGATGTTTCGATCAGAGTCGCCGGATCCATGTATTCCCGGAGGTCGTCGTGCTCCAAATTGTAGAGAGTCACGGTATCCTCTGCCAGTATCTGGAGTGAACAGTCGGGGATGAGGCGCAGCAGCGGTTCCAAATCTATCTCCGGCAGGGGAATATCTGTTTTCATGCGCGGCGGGGCAATCCGTCCTGCCGGTGTGTCCAGTAAAAAGTGGGTCGGTCCCAGCAGATAATCCCGTTCGGGGGCCTGCACCAGACCGTAATAAATCTGTTCATTAACGGAAAAAAGAATAGGATTGATATCCGGCGCGACGAGAATGCCGTTTTCGGTCAGTGCAGCCACGACGTTACCATCATCAAGTTCCGGATCCATGCGGCACAGCTCCAGCAGACAGCCGTCCTTGTCATAGACACGTGCCGAGGTGTACAGGCGCATTGCACTCTGTTGCAGCAAATAGTGGATATTCATTGGATTTCCTCGTACTTTTTTTGAAAAAACCAATAACAACAAAGTTTCTTTATAATTGTAACAGATTTTTGATATAAGTCAAGGCTGATTTGTACTATTCTATACCTAACATAGTTGTTCTGAATCGGGGAAACCGGGTGATCCCGGCTCCCAAAACCTAAGGAGGAATGATCATGAAAAAGAAATGGTTAAGCAAATTGGTGGCATGCATGCTGGTAGCAACGATGGCATTTACCGGCTGCGGAAAACAGCCTGATGCAGCAGGCGGAAACAATGACTCGGGAAGTGGCGATACGGCAAGTTCGGCAGATGCAGGCAGTTCATCGGATTCCGGCAGTGCGTCGGGAGATGAAGGCGGAACAATCAGTTTCTGGGATATCGCGACAGATGAGCCGGACAAGACTCTTTACACATGGGCAGTTGACAAGTACAATAATGAAGAAAGCGCAAACAGCGGTTTCAAAATCGAACAGGTAGCGACGGTGAATGACCAGTACAAAGAGAAGCTGGCCGTAGCAATGGGCGCAGGCGAGTGCCCGGATATGTACACTAACTGGACCGGTGGTTCACTGGTAGAGTACGTTAAATCAGGATATGCCAAGGATCTGACAGCGCTGGTTGACCAGTACGGACTTCGCGACAAGTACACGGAAGCTTCTCTGGAGCAGGCAACGATCGACGGCAAGATATATGCTATTCCGATCAAGTCAACCTCAGTGGCATGCTTCTTCTATGATAAAAAGATGTGGAAGGAAAAGGGCTACGAGGTTCCGAAAACCATCGATGAGCTCGAGAAGCTCTGTGACAAGATGGTTAAGGATGGTATCACTCCGTTCGCTCTTGCAAACCAGGCTCAGTGGACAGGTTCCATGTACTATATGTATCTGGTAACACGTCACGGCGGACCGGAAATTGTGAAAAATGCATATGACGGCACCGGAAGCCTTGTAAACGATTCTACCAAATATGCCGGTGACAAGATTCGTGAGTGGGCTGAAAAAGGATATTTCCCTGATGGCGTAAACTCTCTCTCGCCGGATAACGGCGACGACCGCGCGCTGCTGTACCAGGGTGCAGGCATGATGCTCCATGGTTCATGGCAGGTATCCTCTATCAAATCCGAGAATGAGGATTTCTACGCAAACCTCGGTGCGTTCCCATTCCCTGAACTGGAGGGATCAAGTGCCGATCAGTCGGCAGTCGTTGGTACTCTGGGTGATACATTCATCTCCTTCAACTGCGACGGCAAGAAACTCGAGGAAGCATTCAAGATGGTTGCTATGTACTCCACAGATGAGTGGATGAATATGGATATCGACAGTGGTAACCTTCCGCCTCTCAAGGCAGCATCTTCCAGTGAGCCTGCATGGCAGGATATCCTGTCATTCCTGAACACGGCAAGCTCTGTACAGCTCTGGTGGGATCAGTATCTTCCGGCTGCGGTAGCCGATGTACACAAGTCCTCAACTCAGAAACTGTTTGACGAGTCTGAGTCCGCAGAGGATGTGGCCAAGGATCAGCAGGATGCGATGGACAAATGGCTGTCGGAAAACAGTAAATAGTATTAAGTAATTAATTAAATGAAATAACTTTCTGTATGACTCAAGGAGCGCAGGCAGGATACCCTGCATGCGCTTTTTGAGAGTGAGAGGGATGGAGCATATGGAGAAGAAAAGCAAAGTGCTGTCAAAGAGACGACGCTCTATGGTGATATGCGAGACTGTTTTTCTGTTGCCTGCATTGATCTTTTTAGCAGCCTATCTGTTATATCCGATCATCGCCACGTTTATAAACAGTCTTTTTCAGTGGAACGGAATATCAGCCGATAAAAGTTTTATCGGGCTTGATAACTGGGTCGAACTGATAAAGGACAGTAATTTCTGGGGCGCGTTCAAAAACAATATCCTGATCATGGTTTTATCACTGGTCATCCAGATGCCGATAGGAATTCTGCTTGCGACATTTTTGGATGCAGGTGGGAAAAAGTTCAACTTTTTCAAAATGGTATGGTTCCTGCCGATGCTGATGAGTTCCGTTGCGGTCGGATATTTGTTCAGGTACGCATTAGCGACAAACGGCGGATTGGTGTCTTCCATTTCCGAATTGTTCGGCGGAGGGAAAATAGATCTTCTCGGTGATCAGGGAACGGCGCTTTTTGCGGTCATAGCAGTTATATGCTGGCAGTTTATACCGTTTTACATGGTCTACTATATGGCAGGCTATTCCAGTATCTCGACCGATGTTTATGAGGCAGCGGTGGTTGACGGTGCGACACATTCCCAGTACATACGAAAGATTGCCCTGCCTTTGCTGAAGCCGACAATCAAGAGTGCGGTTATTCTCTCGCTCATCGGCTCACTCAAATATTTCGACCTGATATATGTTATGACCGGCGGAGGTCCCGGAACCTCTACGGAATTGATGGCGACATACATGTACAAAAATTCATTCGTCACGTTCAACATGGGATACGGTTCAGCCATTGCCGGAGGCATGTTCATACTTATCACAGTGTTTGCTGCCGTGGTAATGCAATTGCTGAACAGGAAGGGGGGTGACTGATTTATGGCAGATGAAAAAAAGGAAATAAAGAATGACTCCCCCGCCCAGGATCAGGATTTAAAGGAAATAATCAAAGAAATCAGAGAATCACGCGGACCGGCACCTGATCTGGAAAAAGTCTACGCCAAGGCGAGACGTAAAAAAAGAACCAGCTGGGTGTTCGTAATGATTTTGGCGATACTATGGTTGCTGGTTGCTTTGGTACCGTTCCTTTTTATGGTTCTGACAGGTTTCAAACAGAAACTGGAAACGATCATGTACGGCGCGTTCCATCTGCCTGAGAAGATTTTTACCCAGAACTATGTGGATGTCGTAACTGATGCAAACTATTGGATGTATTTCAAAAACTCTGTTATCGTCCTTGTATTATCACTGATAATATTGTTGTTTGTTTCGGCATGCGCGGCATATCCGCTGTCGAGGTTCAGGTTTAAACTGCGCAAACCGATCTATCTGCTGATCGTTGCAGCGATGTCGGTACCGATCCACGTCACGATGATCCCGATTTTCCAGATGACTATCGGGATGGGGTTGTATGATACCATTTGGGCGCTGATACCGACGTCTGTGGCATTTGCCCTGCCGATCTCGATATTCATCCTGGTAGGTTTTATGGAGGGAATTCCCCGAGATTTGGAGGAGGCGGCAGATATTGACGGTTGCAGCCGTTACAAAAGATTTTTCAAGGTAATACTTCCACTCTCGACACCGGGACTGTCAACACTGGCGATCTACAATGGTGTTAACATTTGGAATGAATTCATATTCGCATTCACTCTGACACAGTCTAATGAGAATCGTACATTGCCGTTGGCGATTTGGAATTACCAGGGACAGTACGCGTCAAACACTGCAATGATCATGGCATGTCTGACACTGTCGGTTCTGCCCATGATAATCCTGTTCATCATTATGCAGGACAAGCTCGTTAAAGGAATGATGGCAGGAGCTGTGAAGGGATAAACCGCTTATCGAAAAAAGTTATAAAAAAGTCTAAAAAGGGGTAGAAAAAAAACAGTTACTGTGTTATACTGATATTTGTCATTTAACGACTCATCCGTTGGATGAGTCGTTATCATAATGAGGGGGTAGTCATATGTATTATATTGGCGTGGATTTGGGTACATCGGCGGTAAAACTGCTCCTTATGGAGGAAACCGGCGAGATAAAAATAGTTGTTTCCAGAGAGTATCCACTGGCGTTTCCGCAACCTGGCTGGAGCGAGCAGAATCCGGAGGACTGGTTCACACAGACGATGGATGGTCTGAAGGAACTCATTCAGGGAGTGGATGCGTCGCAGGTTGCGGGCATCGGTGCGGGCGGACAGATGCATGGTCTGGTTGTTTTGGATGAGAATGATAATGTTATCCGTCCGGCTATCCTGTGGAATGACGGACGCACGATGGATGAGGTTGCATATCTCAATGAAACGATCGGCAGGGACCGGATTTCATCATATACAGGGAATATCGCCTTTGCAGGCTTTACTGCACCGAAGATTCTGTGGATGAAGAAAAACGAACCGGATAAATTTGATAAAATCCGGAAGATTATGCTGCCTAAGGATTATCTGATCTATCGCCTGTCGGGGAGTTTCTGCACGGATTACTCCGATGCGTCCGGTATGTTGACACTCGATGTTGAGCATAAAAAATGGTCCCGTGAGATGCTGGACATCTGCGGAATAAATGAAGGACAATTAGCCGAGTTGCATGACAGCTTTGATAAAGTGGGGACGTTGAAACCGGCGATAGCTGCAGAATTAGGTCTGCCCGAGTCGGTTGTTCTGGCAGCGGGCGCAGGCGATAATGCGGCAGCAGCCGTAGGTACCGGTGTGGTCGGAGCCGGGCGCTGCAATATTTCATTGGGTACCAGTGGAACGATATTCATTACCTCTGACAATTTCTGTGTGGATGATGATAATGCACTCCATGCTTTTGCTCATGCGGACGGCAATTTCCACCTGATGGGATGTATGCTTTCAGCAGCTTCCTGCAACAAATGGTGGATGGATGAGATCATAGGCGTAAAGGATTATGCGGCAGAGCAACAGGCTATCTCAAAACTCGGTGAGAACCATGTTTACTTTTTACCGTATCTCATGGGAGAGAGGAGTCCATGGAACGATCCTTTGGCGAGAGGCGCGTTCATAGGCATGTCAATGGACACGACCCGGGCGGATATGACTCAGGCGATGTTAGAGGGTGTCGCTTTTGCAGTACGGGATATGTATGAAGCGGCCCGGGGAGCGGGAGTTTCCATTGATCGTTCGATGATCTGCGGCGGCGGCGCCAAAAGCCCGTTGTGGAGAAGGATGATTGCTGACATATTGAACATTCCGATCGATGTTCCCGTTTGTGAGGAGGGCCCGGGTATGGGTGGAGCGATGCTTGCCATGGTTGCCTGTGGAGCATATTCATCGGTTCGCGAGGCAGCGGACGCGATAGTGAAGGTGCGTGAGACGCAGGAGCCGGAACCGGAAATCGTCGGGAAATACGAGGAGCGCTATCAGGCTTTCCGTGAGTTGTATCCGGCACTGTCTGATTTTTACCATCGGGGATAAATTCTGGGCATAAATACAAATTCCGTTAAATGACAGGCTGTGATAATCCATAAACGAACTGACATATTTTTTAACATAAAATGACACTTTTTTTTCACAACAACAAAATATTATTTAAAGGAGGGTTTAGAAAATGAACATGACAAACATTCCACAGGTGAAACTCGGAATCGTGGCAGTCAGCCGTGACTGTTTCCCGGAGCCGCTGTCGGTGGACCGCAGGAAAAAGCTGGTGGAGGCGTACACATCGAAGTATGATGCGGCTGACATCTATGAATGTCCGATCTGTATTGTGGAGAGCGAAATCCATATGGTACAGGCGCTTGAGGATATCAAAAAGGCCGGATGTAATGCGTTGTGTGTCTATTTAGGGAATTTCGGACCGGAGATTTCCGAAACTCTTCTGGCAAAGCATTTTGACGGCCCCAAAATGTTTGTGGCGGCTGCTGAGGAGACACAGGAGTCTTTGCTTGACGGACGTGGTGATGCATACTGCGGTCTGCTGAACGCCAGCTATAATCTTCGCCTGCGTAATGTAAATGCGTATATTCCGGAGAATCCGGTCGGGGATGCCGGTGATCTGGCAGACGAGATACACACGTTCATTCCTATTGCGAGAGGGCTTTTGGGATTAAAGGATCTCAAGATCATTTCATTCGGTCCCCGTCCGCAGAACTTCCTCGCATGCAATGCTCCGATCGCCCAGTTGTACAATCTCGGAGTTGAGATCGAGGAGAACTCCGAACTCGATCTGTTTGAGTCATTCAACAAGCATGAGAATGACAGCCGTATAGCGGAAGTAGTTGCAGACATGGAGGCTGAACTCGGCGCTGGCAACAAAAAGCCTGAAATCCTGAATAAACTCGCGCAGTATGAGCTGACACTTCTTGACTGGATCGAGGATCACAGAGGATACAGAAAATACGTTACAATTGCGGGCAAATGCTGGCCGGCATTCCAGACACAGTTTGGATTTGTTCCGTGCTATGTTAATTCACGCCTGACAGGTCGCGGTATCCCGGTTAGCTGCGAGGTTGATATTTACGGCGCTCTGTCAGAGTTTGTCGGAACATGTGTCAGTGATGATATCGTTACACTTCTCGACATCAACAACTCAGTTCCGAAGGATATGTATGAGGAGTCGATCAAGGGTAAATTTGATTATCAGTTCTCCGATACATTTATGGGATTCCATTGCGGCAACACATGCTCCAAAAAAATGGCGTCCTGCGAGATGAAATATCAGAAGATCATGGCGAGAGCTCTGCCGATCGAGGTTACAAACGGAACTCTCGAGGGCGATATTGCTCCCGGTGATATCACTTTCTATCGTCTCCAGAGCACATCTGACGGGAAACTCCGCGCTTATGTTGCTGAGGGTGAGGTTCTGCCGGTGGCAACGCGTTCGTTCGGTGGAATCGGTGTATTCGCCATTCCGGAGATGGGACGTTTCTATCGCCATGTATTAGTAGGCAAGAATTTCCCGCATCACGGCGCTGTTGCGTTTGGTCACTATGGGAAATTGTTATTCGAGGTATTCAAGTATGCCGGAGTGCCGGTAGAGGATTTGGATTATAATCATCCGAAATCATTGCCGTATCCGGGCGAGAATCCTTTTTCATGAAGGGAGTCAGACCGTGAAAAAGCTTGAGGATTATATTCGCAGTATTCCCGATTTTCCTGAGCCGGGTATCATTTTTCGAGATATAACAACTGTTCTGGCGGATGCCGACGGATTCAAACTCGCTATTGATGAGTTTTTGAAAAAGCTGGAGGGCGTTGATTTTGATGTTGTCGTCGGAGCGGAGTCGAGGGGGTTCATTTTCGGAGCTCCGATAGCATATGCTCTCGGCAAATCATTTGTGCTGGTTCGAAAAAAGGGTAAACTCCCGTGTGAGACCATAGAGCAGGAGTATGAGCTGGAATACGGCAAGGCTACTGTTGAAATGCATGTGGATGCGATCAAGCCCGGTCAGAAGGTTGTTCTTGTTGACGATCTCATTGCTACGGGCGGGACTATCCGCGCGTCGATCGACCTTGTTGAGAAGCTCGGCGGAGAGGTTGTGAAAACGGTGTTTTTAATTGAATTGGCCGGTCTGAATGGTCGTGAAAAGTTAAAGGGGTATGATGTGGATGCAGTGATCACATATCCCGGTGCATGATGATATGAGGGAATGCGGGTTGAATCTGCGTTCCCTTATTTCATAGATCAATTTCACACAAATATTTCATTAAAGAAACGGAGGGAAAGAAATGGTACAGAAACAAGCAAGGATGCGAGTTATGGCTGTTGCCATGTCATTTGCCATGGCAGCGGGAACCATCGGAACTGTAATACCGGCGACGGCAGCTACTGCACCGTCATTGTCTGAAAGCGGTATTACCGTCAAGGTCGGCGCTACTAAAAAGGTCAAGGTCAACAAGGGATCCTATACGATCGATGATGTTGACATCACAAATGAGGACGCGGTCGATCCGTACGTTGATCTCGACTGGAACAAAAAAATGATCAATGTTGAGGGCGAAAAGGCCGGAAAGTGCACAATCAAGGTTAAGATCACGGCGTTGAATGCCAAAAACAAGAAAAAAGTTTTCAACAAAAAGCTGAAGGTGACAGTGAAATCCAAAAATCCTGCTCCGACGCAGGCACCGAATCCGACACAGGCACCGAATCCGACGCAGGCGCCGGTTACACCGACTGCTACACCTCAGCCGGGTGTTACCGTATGCTCGGAAGCGGAATTGAACCAGGCAATCGCAAATGGAAATAAAAAAATAACGATCGGCAGTCAGGCCATAAATTCTTTGGTAATTAAGTCGGGAACTTATAAGGATGTTGACCTGATCGTTAATGCTCCGAACGCAGCGGTTTTCAATTATGCTACATTTAAATCGATAGAGATTCAGGCCGTAAAGCAGGTTTATACCGAGTATGCAAGCGGTAATAATATAACCCTTTCGGCAACGAGTTCAACGAGGATAACGGTTGATGCAAACGGGGGATCAGTTGCCAGCATATTTGTAACCGGTATTTCTACCTACAATCACACTATCGAAGTAAAAAGCGGTATCATAGAGGTTTTGACAAACAGTCTCAAGACTAAAACCGCAGTAGTACTCACCGGAAATTCACTCATTAGATCGGCGAATATCTCGGCGGGATCATCTATGGATGTTTCAATAAACAATTCAGCTCAGGTTGTCTCGTTTATGGTTAATGACGATGGAACGGCAACCTTCAACGGAAACACAAATAAATATACTACTGTAGACATTTCAAACGCGAATAGCAGCTCTGTAGTAAACATAAACAGTTATGTTGTTGATCGCGTTATCAGCAAAGAAGGAATGAATGTAGGTTTGATCATTTATAACCGTTCCGGTTCTCCGATCACAAATCAGGTTACACGCGGAAACGGAACGACCTACACTCAGTATATCGATCCTATCATTGTTACGAAAACCACAATATCGATAGCAGTTTCAACAGTTCCGATTGGATCATCAACTGTAGGTTTTTACCTGACATCTCCGTCAGGACTTGATCTGAATAACAGCGCTTTTCAGTTTTATGTTCGCAGCGGAAGCTCGTCAGGGTCGATCATGAATTCAAACAGGGTTGCATCGGTTGACGGCAACAGACCTTATTACAAATTGGTAACCAACAGCGGATTAAATGCCGGTACCTATTATATTACACTGAGCACCAACCTGAATTATGTTCTGGCAACTACATCATTTACAGTCGGTCTGACACCTCCGGATTTTGCAGTTAGCAATTTCGGTGTGGGCGGTACAATCGGTACCACGAGACTGAACAATGTGGATACTTCTATTTATGAGTATTTTGTTGACTATAATGCAACAGTCGCTTATCCGAACAGCATGAACTGGTATTCATTCAACTCATCACGTGAGATCGGGATTGTAACCGGACAGTATGTCCATGTCAGGAAAAAGGCTTCCGGCGGCAATCCGGCATCAGGTGTTGCAGACTACAAGATCGCTGATAGCCAGATCAAGGGAGAGGTTCAGCGAATAGCAGCGGCGAGCGCCATCGGGACGGTCGTGAGTGAGGCCAACAGTTACGGTGATTTCACGATCAGCCATTTGAACACAGCTCAGAGATGGTGGAAGGTTGATTCCATGATTGACACATCGGTTACCAAAATCACCGATTATGTCAATGCAGGCGCAGGAGATGCACAGGTCAGAGCTTTGCCGAACTATGCAACCTATGGATCACTGGTAACCCAGTATTTGAATACCGGAGACAGCCTGGTTGTTGATATTGATTTCACGGGTGTCAGCGGCTATCCGGTTACTGGCAGGGACGCCACTGCGATAGCTAATGAGTTGAAGACCAAACTGACAACTCCGTTCAGAGGAGTTACCGGAAACACAAGCTCAGTCAATGTTACGGTCATGACGTGGAAGATAGGTCCTCATGCTTATGACAGCACTCCGGGAGCTCTGAACCTGTTTGTTATTGACACATGCACGGTAAGTGGCGGAGTCGGGACACAGAATTTCGTGATTGCTTCCGATGTGAAAAACGGTAAGGGCTGCTATGCTGAGAATGTAATAGCATAATACTTCACAACTCATGCGATAAAAAACCGGACAGGGCTATGAACCCTGTCCGGTTTGTTGTTTATCTTTGGAATTACATGGTAATGATGCGCGATGAGTAAAATTCAGAAGGATTCAGATCAATCCTCGTCCAAAGTATCCTTCACTGCGCCGCCAATCACTGACGATACTACACTCCCAACAACGATGACTGCTACGATCACGATAAATAACACAACTCCTAAGCCTATCCACAATCCTGCATCCATAATTCTACACCTCCCATGAAGAATGTATAACAACCCGACTCATCGGGCAATCAGACGATATCTTAACACTCTGATAGCAATTCTACCATACTCTCGTAAAAAAATCAACGCCAAAATGAGGATTTTTTATTGATTTTTTCAATTGCGTATGTTATAGTAAACGGGTTAATTGTCAGATTCGAAATAAATGGATATCATTTGATGAATATCTGTGATGTGTTCATCATACACTACGAAAGGTAACACGAATCAGGAATGTCAATAGGAGGAAAGAATGGCATTATTACAGGAATGGCGTGATTACGCGTATGGCGAGGAATTAAATAAAACCAAAGAAGGACAGAAACTATGGAAACGGTATTTTGAACTTGAGAAGGGGATTTATGAACAGCTCCTCTCTTCGCCGGACGAGGTTGTCACAGGCACGGTCAAGGAACTTGCCGAAAAATACGATGTACCGCTGTCCATGATGGTTGGATTTTTAGACGGGATCAACGACAGTCTGAAGACTCCTAATCCGATAGAGGAGATGGAGGAGGATACGGTTGTTTCCATTGATATAGATTTGGAAACGCTCTACAAAAATATGGTTGATTGTAATGCGGAGTGGCTCTACAATCTTCCGCAGTGGAATGAACTCCTGACGGAGGAACGCCGCAAGGAGCTGTACAAAGAGCAAAAAGCATCCGGCACCATAATTCGCGAGGACCGAAAAATCGGCAGAAATGATCCATGTCCATGCGGATCCGGAAAAAAGTACAAACAGTGCTGCGGACGGAACTAGTCAGATAATTCTACAGTATTGGAGGAGGCGGCTTTGTATCAGGTAGTTGCGACAGATGGTCTTGCAAGGAGCGCTCACATGGAAACGGTACACGGTGTCATAGAGACACCTGTATTCATGAATGTCGGGACTGTTGCCGCGATCAAGGGAGCCGTGTCATCAATTGATCTGGAGGATATCGGAACCCAGGTAGAATTGTGCAACACATATCATCTGCACCTTCGCCCGGGAGATAAGATCGTTAAAGAATTAGGTGGATTGCGACAATTTATGAATTGGCATCGTCCGATTTTGACAGATTCGGGTGGATTTCAGGTTTTTTCGTTAGCGGAGATGCGGAAGATCACTGAGCAGGGAGTAGAGTTCCGGTCACATATTGACGGTCATCGCATTTTCATGGGGCCGGAAGAGAGTATGCAGATTCAGTCGAATCTCGGCTCAACAATAGCGATGGCGTTTGATGAGTGTCCTCCGAGCACGGCTGATCGTTCGTATATTCAGGACTCTGTGGACAGAACTACCAGATGGCTTCACCGCTGCAAGTCTGAGATGGAAAGGCTGAATAGTCTGCCAGATACGTTAAATGACAAACAGCTCCTGTTCGGAATCAATCAGGGCGGAATCTGTGAGGATATTCGCATAGCGAACGCGGAAACCATAGCGGAACTGGATTTGGACGGATATGCACTGGGCGGTCTCGCAGTCGGTGAAACACATGAGGAGATGTATCATATACTCGATGTGACGATCCCTCACCTGCCACAGGACAAACCTGTATATCTGATGGGAGTAGGCACCCCGGAAAATATCCTCGAGGCAATAGATCGAGGGGTTGACTTTTTCGACTGTGTTTATCCGTCGAGAAACGGCCGACATGGTCATGCCTATACGAATAACGGCAGAATGAATCTGAACAATGCGCAGTACGAACGGGATGACCGCCCTGTTGAGGAGGGATGCTCATGTCCCTGTTGCAGACATTTTTCCCGCGCATATGTCAGACATCTTCTGAAATCCGGTGAAATGCTGGGACTCAGACTTTTGGTCTTGCATAATCTTTACTTTTATAATACAATGATGAGTGAGGCACGCCGGGCAATCCGGAATGGTTGTTACCAATCATATAAACGAGACAAGATAGACAAAATGGCAGGTTGAATTTCCATATCGGATTTTCTGACCTTACGTGAGTATAAGTGTCCGAATGATTCGGCATCGGCAAATATCACAGGTATGCAGTGAAAGGGCACTTTATATTTATATATTTATATACTAATTAAGAAAAAGAAAGGAAGTAACAAAACATGTCAACAGGAACAATTGGAATTATTGCGATTTATGTGGTGATCATCGCAGCTTTTTATTTTATCGCGATCAGACCGAACAAGAAAAGGGAGAAGGAGCATGCAGCGTTGGTAAATGCTGTTGAGGTTGGAGATTCTATACTGACTACCAGCGGATTTTACGGTGTTGTGATTGATATCCCGAGTGACGACGTTATCATTGTAGAGTTCGGCAGTAACAAAAACTGTCGTATTCCGATGCAGAAATCTGCTATCGTAGAGGTTGAGAAGGAGGGTTCGGAGGACTGATATGAAAATACTGGTGACAGGTGGAACCGGCTATATTGGATCGCATACCTGCGTTGAATTGATCAATCGCGGGTATGAGGTCGTTATTTTTGATAATCTGTATAATTCAAAAGAAGAGGTGCTTTCGCGTATAGAGAAAATTACGGGAACGCGCCCCCTTTTTTACAAGGCGGATTTGCGTGACACGGAAAGCATGCGTCCTGTTTTCGAAGACCACAAATTCGACGCCGTGATTCATTTTGCAGGATTAAAGGCCGTTGGAGAGTCTGTTGAAAAACCGCTGATGTATTATGAGAACAATATTTCCGGTACTATCAAACTGTGTAAATTTATGAACGAGTATGGTTGCAAGAGAATAATATTCAGTTCATCTGCAACAGTTTACGGAGATCCGGCACAGATTCCCATTACAGAGGAATGTCCGAAGGGGACCTGCACAAATCCGTATGGATGGACGAAATCCATGCTGGAGCAGGTTTTGACCGACATACAGCACGCTGATCCTGAATGGTCGGTGGTGCTTTTGCGTTATTTCAATCCGATCGGCGCGCATGAGAGCGGATTGCTCGGTGAATCTCCGAACGGAATCCCGAACAACCTGATGCCATACATTATGAAGGTGGCTGTCGGTGAACTGCCGGAGTTGGGTGTATTCGGCAATGATTATGATACACCGGACGGAACAGGAGTGCGTGATTATATCCATGTTGTTGATCTCGCCAGAGGTCATGTTAATGCTGTGGAAAAAGTTACCACCACAAATGAAGTCAACGTTTATAATCTCGGAACCGGCAATGGTTATTCGGTTTTGGATATCGTGAAGACGTTTGAGGAGGTAAATAATATCAGGATTCCCTATCAGATCAAGCCCAGGCGCGCCGGGGATATAGCGACCTGCTATGCAGATCCGGCTAAGGCAAAAAAGGAGCTTGACTGGGAAGCAGAGTATGATTTGAAACGTATGTGTGAGGACAGCTGGCGTTTTGCATCTCAGAATTTTTGAACCACAGGAGGTTAAAAGATGAGCAAATCAATTATTGAGAACGGTGAGGCAATTTTAGGTGTTGAGTTTGGCTCGACCAGGATCAAGGCGGTGCTGATCGACGAGAAAACCGGAGTACTGGCCACTGGGGATCACGAGTGGGAAAACCAGTATGAAAACGGTATCTGGACCTATTCACTCGACGCGATATGGAATGGTTTGCAGGATGCTTATCGTGGACTTGCAATGGACGTGAAAGACAAATACGGAGTTGAGATAAGGCAGCTGAAGGCACTCGGGTTCTCCGCAATGATGCATGGATATATGGCATTTGACTCATCGGATGAACTGCTGGTGCCGTTTCGTACCTGGCGCAATTCGATAACAGGTGAAGCGGCGGGACGGCTGACTGACCTGTTCGGATTTAATATTCCTGAGCGTTGGAGCATTGCGCATTTATATCAGGCGATTTTGAACAAGGAAGACCATATCGATCGAATCAAATTCCAGACGACTCTGGCCGGTTATATACATTGGAAATTATCAGGAGAAAAAGTTCTCGGTGTAGGAGAGGCATCGGGGATGTTCCCGATCGATCCGGTCACAGGACAGTTTGACGCCGAAATGGTGGCAAAATTTGACGGACTTCTTGAAAACAACGGGTTGCCGTACAAACTGCTTGACATTTTCCCTGCAGTTAAAACGGCCGGTGAAAAAGCGGGCACTCTGACTGAGGAGGGAGCGAAACTGCTTGATCCAAGCGGACTGTTGCAGGCCGGTGTGCCGATGTGTCCGCCGGAGGGTGATGCAGGCACCGGTATGACCGCAACTAATTCTGTCCGTCAGAGAACCGGAAATGTCAGCGCCGGAACCAGTGTGTTCTCCATGATCGTAATGGAGAATAATCTGAAAAAAGTCCATCCTGAAATTGATATCGTTACAACTCCGGATGGTTCGGCGGTTGCCATGGTGCATTGCAATAACTGCACTTCCGATTTGAATGCATGGGTCGGACTTTTTAAAGAATTTGCAGATGCGATCGGCGCTGATGCCGATATGGGAAAAATATTCGGAACACTGTATAACGGCGCCATGAAGGGCGATGCTGATTGCGGTGATATTTTAGCGTTCAACTATCTGTCGGGTGAAAACATCACGGGACTTAATGAAGGACGCCCTATGGTCATCCGCACGCCGAACAGCAAGTGGAATCTCTCGAATTTCATGCGCGCGCATCTCTATTCAGCATTTGCAACATTGAAAATAGGAAACGACATACTTTTTAAAGAAGAGGGAGTCGAGGCGGATAAAATTCTCGGACACGGAGGTATTTTCAAGACGAAGGGCGTTGCGCAACAGGTACTGGCAGATGCATTGAATACACCGATCTCCGTGATGGAGACAGCCGGTGAGGGCGGCGCCTGGGGCATGGCTGTTCTCGCAGCATATATGGTCGAAAAATCAGATGGCGAGGCGTTGGCCGATTACCTTGATAACAAGGTGTTTGCCGGAGAGAGCGGTGAGGAACTGACTCCGGATCCGGTGGGTGTCAAGGGCTTTGATGCATTCATCGAGAGATACAAATCCGGCCTGACAGCGGAAAAAGCAGCTGTGGAATCTGTCAGTGTATAATGGCATCGTGATAAGGTCATGACAGCAATGCATCAGAAACGCAGAAAACGGTGATTGCGCTACGACTATTGACAACTGTGGGATACTGTGTTAGAATGTTTGAAACTGTTGAAAACGGGAGGAATTGATTATGAAACGCATTAAAACGATAACCACTAAAAACCTCAAGGACACTGTTAAGAAGGGCGGTTGCGGCGAGTGCCAGACCTCATGTCAGTCGGCATGCAAGACCTCATGCACGGTAGGGAACCAGTCCTGTGAGCAGTCAAAACGCTGACGGACGAGAATCCGATCGTAATGGTGGTATCAACAAATCTGGTATGGCCGTTTGATCGGCGCTTTCTAACGTTGAACAGTGTGGTTGGTTTCAGGTATCATGCCTGATCCTGTTGTTATGGGATCAGGCTTGTTTTATTATCGCAGGGACAAGTATAAGAGACAAGCTCAGGCACTCGATTGATAATGAACGGAACGAGCCGAACGGCTTCAGTCAGATATACTTGTCTGGGGGAGAAACATGATCCATCAGTATAAAAACAACGGCTATAATATCGTGCTGGATGTCAACTCGTCATCAGTGCATGTCGTGGATGATGTAGTGTATGATGTCCTGGCTGAGCTGGATGAAAATGACAACAACAGGTTTAGGGATGAGGAACTGGAGCGGATTTTCGAAATTGTTTCGAAACGCTATCCGTCGGAGAATCTGACGATGGATGATATGAGAGAGATTTTTGACGACTTGCGGGAATTAGCGGAAAACGGGACGCTTTTTACTGAGGAGGATTATCTCGTTTCAGGGGAGTGCGACAGCTCATGTTCCGATCCGGAGGAGGACGCCGGATGTGACAGTATGGAAAAAAGGATCATCGATTTTAAAAAACGTCCGACGGTGGTGAAAGCACTTTGTCTGCACATTGCTCATGCCTGCAATTTGAAATGTGAGTATTGTTTTGCCGGTGAGGGAGAATATCACGGTGACAGAGCACTGATGAGTCTTTCGGTTGGAAAAAAAGCGCTTGATTTTTTAGTCGGGAACTCCGGAAACAGGCATAACTTAGAGGTGGATTTTTTCGGTGGAGAGCCTTTGCTGAATTTTGATGTAGTAAAGGAACTCGTTGCATACGGTCGTGAGCTGGAAAAAACAACTGACAAGCATTTCCGGTTTACGCTGACAACCAACGGGGTGCTGCTTAATGATGAAGTGATTGAATTCGCGAACAGAGAGATGGACAATATCGTCCTGTCGGTGGACGGGCGTCGCGAGGTACATGACCGGATGCGACCGTTCAGAGACGGACGCGGTTCATATGATGAAATAATAGATAAATTCAAAAGGGTTGCTGAGTCACGAGATCAGGAACGCTATTATGTGCGGGGAACATTTACGCATTATAACACGGATTTTGTGAAGGATGTTTTGGCGCTGGCTGATGAGGGGTTTAAACAGATCTCCGTTGAGCCTGTGGTGGCTGATCCTTCAGAACCCTATGCCATCACGGATGAAGATATCGAAACCATTTGCGAGGGGTACGATGAGCTCGCACGTGAGATGCTGAAACGTGAAGAGGAAGGACGCGGGTTTAACTTTTTCCATTACATGATAGACCTGACCGGAGGACCATGTGTCTATAAACGACTGTCCGGTTGCGGTTCGGGCACGGAGTATCTCGCCGTGACGCCGTGGGGGGACCTGTATCCATGTCATCAGTTTGTCGGCGATGAGTCGTTTTGTCTCGGTTCTGTTTTTGACGGAGTCACTAATAAGGAACTCGTTGAAAAATTCAAACTCTGTAATGTTTTCGCAAAACCCGAATGCCGGAATTGTTTCGCGCGTTATTACTGTTCCGGTGGCTGTGCCGCGAACGCATTTCACTCTACGGGCGACATAAACGGCGCATACGATATAGGCTGCAGGTTACAGAAAAAGCGAATCGAGTGCGCAATAATGCTGAAGGCAGCCGTGCATTAGCGGAGTTCCGAGCGAAAACGGTTGACAGATTTCCGTATGTACTAAGAAATTCAGAAAATTACCCCTTGAATTTTTTTGGTGATGTGGTTATAATGGAATAACGAATGAACGATTGAAGTGTGAAAGGAGCAGTAAAGTGGCTTTTGATATAGGAATTGACTTAGGTACGGCCAGCATCCTCGTATATTTGAAAGGCAAGGGAGTCGTGCTGAAGGAGCCGAGTGTCGTGGCGTTTGATCGTGACACCAACAGGATAAAGGCAATAGGTGAGGAGGCCCGCCAGATGCTCGGGCGTACTCCGGGTAATATAGTTGCGGTTCGTCCTCTGCGTCAGGGAGTCATTTCTGACTACTCGGTAACAGAGAAAATGCTGAAGTATTTTATTCAGAAAGCAGTTGGGAAACAGCGTTTTCGCAAGCCTCTGATCAGTATTTGTGTACCGAGCCAGGTTACGGAGGTTGAGCGCAAGGCTGTTGAGGATGCGGCATTCGCTGCCGGCGCTCGTGATGTCAAAATCATCGAGGAGCCCATTGCGGCTGCCATCGGCGCGGGTATAGATATTTCGAGACCGTGTGGAAATATGATCGTTGATATAGGGGGCGGAACCTCCGATATCGCCGTAATCTCTCTCGGTGGCACGGTTGTCAGCGCATCTATCAAGATTGCCGGGGATGATTTTGATGATGCCATCGTCCGGCATATGAGATCAAAACATAATCTCCTGATCGGTGAGCGTACCGCAGAGGATATCAAGATAAAAATCGGTTCGGCGTTCCCGCGTCCGGAGAGTGTTTCCGTAGACGTGCGAGGCAGAAACCTGGTAACCGGTTTGCCGAAGACCATTACGGTGACCTCGGAGGAGACGGAGGAGGCGCTTCAGACGGCTACGAGCCAGATCGTCGAGGCGATACACGGCGTGCTCGAGAAAACACCGCCCGAGCTGGCAGCGGACATAGCTGATCGTGGCATAGTCCTGACCGGTGGAGGAGCGTTGCTCTATGGTTTGGAGGAACTAATAGAATCCAAGACCGGAATAACGACTATGACAGCGGAGGATCCGATGACGGCTGTTGCAATCGGAACCGGTATGTACGTTGAGTTCATCGCCGGCGGAGGCCCGGGACCGTCCGCTGAGGAGTAAACTTTTTATAGAATTTTCAAAAAGGGGGTTGAGTTTCCGCCCCCTTTTGCCGACATATACGTTAGGAAATGCCGGAGACTATTCATTCATAACTGGGTAGTTCCGGAAAACAGACGATTTTACGACGTTTGTACAGATTAAGTTTAAACAGTGGAGGGATTCTATGTTACGAGGCCTTTACACTGCTTGGACAGGGATGGTCAATGAGCAGAAACGGATGGATGTGTTGTCAAACAACATGGCCAATGCGACTACTGTCGGATTCAAGCTTGACAAGTCTACTTCTCAGGCATTCGATCAGGTATTAGATCTAAAAATCAGGGATGGATCCCAGGCATATCATAATCAGGCGATCGGGCACCTGTCACTCGGTGTCAAGATCGGCGAAACCTTTACCGACCATGCGCAGGGTTCGATACGCGGCACGGGCGGCGATTTCGATTGCGCTCTGAGCGGCAAGGGCTTTTTCACGGTCAAATGCGTGACGGCAAGCGGTGAAACACACACGCGTTATACGAGGGACGGTCGTTTCATGCTGACGAAGGAGGGACTGCTCGTCGATGCTGACGGTAACGCGGTCCAGGGCAAGAGCGGCGACATTTATGTTCCGACCGACGCGAAAAAGATTCAGATATCGGAGCAGGGTGTTATCAGCGCCGATGATGAGGTTATAGACACTCTTCAGATAACCGATTTTGAGGATTACGATTATTTGAAAAAGTTCGGCAATACTCTTTTTGAACCTGTTGACGGCGCAACACAGATAGAGTCGAAAGCACAGGTAATACAGGGTTACACCGAACAATCGAACGTCAATGTGGTCAAGGAAATGGTGGACATGATCACTGTGACGAGGGCGTATGAGGCAAACCAGAAGGTCATAAGATCATATGATACAATGCTTCAGAGCGCAGCAAATTCAGTCGGTCAGGTAAACGGATGATAATACATGTAGTATAGATTAGTAGCCGGAATGGATTAATAGTTATTAGCTGGATTTGCATGACCTTCATTCGGCGAGGGGCATTCCCCCGGATATGCGAGACGTAAATCTATGATTTTCGTGGTCGAGCTTATCCGTAGCGAAGCGAAGGTGTGGAGCCCGACGAGGAACGAGGAGGGCGTGAACGTGCCCCGAGCGAATGAAGCCCAATCGGCTCCGGACTATACAGGGAGGGACTAAATATGATGAGATCATTGTGGACAGCGGCGAGCGGCATGATCGGCCAGCAGACGGCTCTCGATGTCACCGCGAACAACCTGTCAAACATCAATACCACAGGCTATAAGACTCAAACAACGAATTTTAAATCGTTGATATACCAGAACCTTCAGAGAAGATCTACGACTACTACCGGTGAACCGAAACCGGTAGGCGCTCAGGTCGGACTGGGAACACGGGTGGGCTCCATATCGGCTGACTTTTCACAGGGCGCGTTCGGTGAGTCGCATGGTGAGTTTGATTACGCGATACAGGGCGAAGGCTTTTTCAGTGTGAGACTGATAGACGGATCGACTGCATATACCAGGAACGGCCACTTTATTATGGCAGTTGACAGTGACGGGGGAACGACCCTGACGGATAGTGAAGGAAATCCGGTTTTGGATACCGCGGGAAATATTATTCACCTGGAGGAAGGCATGCGCACGGATCTCGTTCAGGTTGATATGGATGGCAAGCTTTCCTACGTCAACGAGGAAGGTAACAGATATGACCTCGGGATGCAGATAGGATTGACGACGTTCCCGAACGAGGGCGGTCTGGAGAAAATATCCGGTTCGAATTATGCGGAAAGTGAGGCGTCAGGCGTTCCGACTTCATGGACGGCATACGCGCTCGGCTCCAAGATAAAATCCGGCTACCTCGAGATGTCAAATGTAAATGCGGCTGATGAAATGGTTAACATGATAATTACCCAGCGCGCATATGAAATGAACGCGAAGGCTATAACCGCATCGGATGAGATGCTGCAGCAGGCCAACAACCTGAGATCATAAGAGTTATGATTCGATGATCGGGATCGAATGAGACCACCGGCAGCGAATCAACCGGTTAGGAGGCTCCCATGGCAATAACACTTGATCCGACAATGTCGGCGTATATGAATACGGGCAGTGTATATAACAACGCCCAGCTCACTGCGGCAAACCGCCTGTCCGAGCAGATAGAGTCAGCGGATTCAGACGATGATACACTGCAGGCGTGCAAGGATTTTGAAGCATATATGCTGGAGCAGATATTCAAGAGAATGAACGACTCTGCAAAGCTTTTGTCTGACGATGAGGAGGAGGATTCGACTTCCCATCAGTATGTTGAGATGTTTGAGGATAATTACTATCAGGATATCGCGAAGAGAATGATGTCGTCAGGACAGGGAGTCGGAATCGCGGAGCAGCTTTACCAGAGCATCACGAACCAGAAACTCGGTATCAGCCGTGACACGACAACACTCGAGCAGGCAGCGGCTGAGGTTGCGCAGAAACAGGCGACTGATTCCGGAACGAGCGCTCTTGCATCGATGCTCGGAATGGATACTGAGGATGTAGAGACAATGACTGCCAAGCAGAAGGCTGAGGCCGCTGCGCTGGCAACGGAGAGCACGTTGGCAGGTTCGCTTCTCGGGAGCCAGTAATCATGGAAGAGAAGAAAGGTTATATTACTCATATCGTATTTCGAAATGACGAAAACGGTTATACGGTTTTTGAATTGGAAATCCCGGACGGTGATGATATCACATGTGTCGGGAATTTTCCATTTATAAATGAGGGTGAGTTTGTCAGTTTGAAGGGCGAGATGACGGTTCACCCTGTTTATAATGAGCAGTTCAAGGTTGCTTCGTTTGATGTAGCCGAGCCGGATAATGAAATCGCTATACTGCGTTATCTGTCATCGGGGGCGGTTAAGGGAATACGCGGGGGATTAGCCAAACGGATCGTCGATAAATTCGGGGACCGGACGTTCGAGGTTATGGAACGACATCCTGAGGAGCTGAAGGCTGTGAAAGGCATCTCCGAAAAAAAGGCGCGCGATATCGCTGCTGATTTTCAGGAACGCAGCGCAATGCGACGCGCCGTGATCTTTTTACAGAAATACGGAATTACCAATGCCCTTGCCGTACGTATCTACAAGTTCTACGGTGATGAGACATTTGAGGTTTTGGAAAAAAATCCGTATCGTCTTGCGGAGGATATTCCGGGAGTCGGTTTTAAAAAAGCGGATGAGATCGCAGGCAAGGCCGGATTCGAGAAAAACTCGCCGGGACGGGTGCGCGCCGGTATCATGTATCTTTTGTCTGTTGCGAGTGGAGAGGGACACACTTACCTGCCGGAAGAACTGCTGGTTCGAACTGCTGTGGAACAGCTGATGGTGGACGAGGAACTGATCAGGGATTTTATTGCAACCATGACAATTGACAAGGTTCTGGTTCGCAGAAAAAATGAGGTTAACAGAGGAGCTGAGGATGCTGATACGGGAAACGGGTGTGCAGGCGATCCTGTGACTGAAATACGGATTTATCTGCCTGCATTATACTACGCGGAATTGAACTGCGCGCGCATTTTGAAGGATCTGAATCTTTCACATACCGGTGACCGGATCGTACAGGATGATCGGATCAGGGAGATGGAGCGGAAAGCAGGCATAGATCTCGACACAAATCAGAGAACGGCTGTATCAGAAGCCTGTAACAGAGGCGTAACGGTGATCACGGGAGGACCGGGTACCGGAAAAACAACGACCATACACACACTGATCCGGGTTCTGATCAGTGAGGGATACAGCATCCTGACGGCAGCCCCCACCGGACGTGCGGCAAAACGGATGGAGCAGGCTACTGACTATCCGTCACAGACAATACATCGCCTGTTAGAGTGCAGTGGTGTCTTTGAGGAAAGTGAGGATGGAGAGACAGGCCGTTTCGGACGAAATGAGGAAAATCCTCTGGAAACAGATTATGTGATAATAGATGAGATGTCGATGGTTGACATCTATTTATTTCAAAATCTGCTGAAAGCCCTTACTGTGGAGACGAGACTGGTTTTAGTCGGAGATGTTGATCAGTTGCCAAGTGTCGGTCCGGGAAATGTTTTGAAGGATATTATTGATTCGGGAAAGTTCCCTGTCGTAAAACTGGACAAGATATTCAGGCAGGCGAGGGAGAGCGATATTGTCATGAATGCTCATCACATATTAGCGGGTGAGCATATAGATCTCAAAAAAAACAAGGGGGACTTTTTCTTTGCCGAATGCGATACATCTGAGATTGTGATTAAAACAATGTTGTATTCCATTGCCGGCAGCAAGATGGCAGAGTATTTTGACTGTGATCCGTTGGATATACAGGTGCTGGCGCCTATGAAAAAGGGCGAGTTGGGGGTGTTCCACTGTAATGAGGTTTTGCAGCAGGCACTGAATCCGCCTGCTCCGAATAAAACAGAGTGGATTTTGCATGACGTTACATTCCGTGAAGGGGATAAGGTAATGCAGACTAAAAACAACTACCGCATGCCTTATCGCGTTTTAGGCTATAACGGAGTTGTCATAGATGAAGGTACCGGGATATATAACGGGGATATCGGAATCGTGGAAAAAATAGAGCCCCAGGAGGGGCAGTTAACAGTTTGTTTTGACGGGGAACGGCATGTTACCTATGAGAGATCGGATCTTTCGGATTTAGAGCTTGCGTATGCCGTGACTGTTCATAAATCACAGGGTGCGGAGTATCCGGCAGTTATTCTTCCGATGATGGGCGGACCTGCGACTCTGATGACACGCAATATCCTTTATACAGCCGTAACACGAGGAGAACGCTGTGTAATGATCATCGGGAGCAGGCAGGCAGTTGAGAGGATGATAGACAATGAGAGTCGACAAAACAGGTTCTCGTCCCTTGCTGAGCGGATTCGGGAGATATAGGAACGAGCAGGCAGACTTATTTAGCAAAGCACCACATTTAGAGTCCGAATAAGGGCGTCATACCATTTTTTGAGAATTCAGCGATTACCTACTTGCAGATAAACCAAAAATGTGTTATAATCTGATATGATTTAATCTGAATTGGTGTTTCACGAATTCGGACAGCGGATATGGGAAGGGAGTTCCCATGCGGATTTCAGGATTACTGTTCCCGCGAAAATGTGTGTTTTGCGGCAGGCTTCTTCGTAGTGATGAGTTTGGCGCATGCAGAGCATGTAAAATTCGTTTGCCATATGTGAATGAGCCTGTATGCGTTCATTGCGGTAAACCGTTGTATGATAATAGTGAATCCGTTTGTGAGGATTGCAGACGCAATCATGGTTCATCACTTGATCAGAATGCTGCATTGTGGGTTTACCGCCCGAAAACCAAAGCGGCCATGATGGATTACAAATACGGTGGATGCCGGAGCGACGCCACGTTTTATGCTAACGAATTGGAGGTGCGGTTTCGTGACAGGATTCGGGAATGGTCGCCGGATGTGATCGTGCCGGTACCGATCCATAGGAGGCGGGAATGGTTTCGCGGTTACAATCAGGCGGAAGTTTTGGCGGAGGCTCTTGGAGAGCGGATGGCATTGCCTGTGTGCGAGGCTCTGATCAGGATAAGGGCCACGACACCACAGAAGGAAATGACTCCGTCAGAGCGCAGGAAAAACCTCAGTCGGGGTATTCTTGCGGATACGGATGTTCTGAACAGTGTGCCGCATGAGAGAGTTCTGTTGATAGATGATGTCTATACAACAGGCGCGACGCTTGATACATGCGCGCGTACATTGAAGGATACAGGTGTCGGGAGAGTTTTCGGATTATGCCTGTGCATTGGCTCGGGCTTTTGAATAATTCTTGCGTTTACAGTTGAATAATAAATAACAGGAGGATGCTGATATGGAATTAATTGCTTGTGTGAAATGCGGAAAACTTTTTAATTATATTTCGGGTCCGCGTGTATGCCAGGGTTGTAACAAGGAGATGGAAGAAAAATTCATGGAGGTCAAACAGTACGTGCGGGAGCATCCCAACATTGACATGAGGACGCTTTCCAAGGAATGCGAGGTAAGTCCGAAACAGATTCAGCGTTGGGTAAGAGAGGATCGACTTGTGTTTTCAGCTGATTCTCCGATAGGTATTCCATGTGAGCGTTGCGGAAAAACAATCAAATCCGGACGTTATTGTGAAAATTGTAAAAACGGGATGACCCGTGATTTAGAGGAGGCAGCGGGAATCAAGCGTCAGACCAAACCGGAACAGCCGAAGAAAAAGTCTCCGGAGAGTGATAAGATGCGTTTCCTGGGGTAATTGAAATGAAAAAGAATAATAATCTCACGGATGAGTCCGAGGAAAAACTGATTCGTGAGATTCTGAAAGATTCGGAAACAGAAGAGCCTTATCCGGACGGAGAAAACGGGGGTAAAGGGCGAAAGGAAAACAAGATGGGCGTGCAGCCGGTCAAGCGGCTGATCGTATCCATGTCGCTTCCCATGATGATCTCCATGCTGGTACAGGCTCTTTACAATGTTGTAGACTCTGTTTTTGTTGCAAAAATAGAAGAGAAGGCATTGACGGCAGTCACACTTGCTTTCCCGATGCAAAACCTGATGATTGCGGTTGCAGCGGGAACAGGCGTAGGTATCAATGCTCTTTTGTCGCGCTCGTTGGGTGAAAAAAGATTCGACCGCGCTGACCAGGCTGCTAACAATGGATTGTTAGTTATTATTCTCAGCGGACTGGCTTTTCTGTTTGTCGGATTGTTCGGAACAGAGCCGTTCATCCGGTCGCAGAATTCGGATCCTGTTGTCATATCATACGGGACGACTTATTTAGGCATAGTTACATGTCTTGCTTTGCCTCTCTTTTTACAGGTTACACTGGAGAGATTGCTGCAGTCGACCGGACGTACACTGCATTCTATGGCATCACAGCTGACAGGCGCAGTCATCAATCTGATTTTAGATCCGATACTGATATTCGGTTTAGCAGGTTTTCCGAAACTCGGTGTAGCCGGCGCGGCATACGCTACGGTAATCGGACAGACCGTGGCGGCATGTGTGGGCGTAATTCTGAATGTAAAATGCAACAAGGATATTCATCTGTCATGGCGGGCAATTTTCCGTCCGTACGGAGTGGTAATCAAGCAGATATATGCAGTAGGGATTCCGACGACATTGATGATGTCAATCGGTTCGATAATGACCTATATGATGAATCAGATACTCGGCGCGTTTTCAGATACCGCTACTGCCGTGTTCGGAGTATACTTCAAACTGCAGAGCTTTTTCTTCATGCCGGTATTCGGATTGAACAATGGATTGATTCCTGTTTTGGCGTACAATTACGGCGCAAGGAAGAAGGACAGAATAAAAGAAGCATTGACATTTTCAATAGTTTTGGCGGTAATTGTAATGGGAGCCGGAACCGCTTTATTCCAGTTGATTCCGGAGATTTTACTGGAGCTGTTTGATGCGGGACCGGAAATGATATCCATAGGAGTTCCGGCGCTCAGGATAATCAGCCTGTCGTTCCCGTTAGCCGCAATCTGTATAATAATGGGATCGGTGTTCCAGGCTTTTTCAAGGAGTTTGTACTCACTGTTTGTTTCAATCGGCAGACAGCTCGTGGTTCTGATCCCAGCTGCGTGGCTGTTGTCACTGACCGGTGTGGTGACAAGCATCTGGTGGGCATTTCCCATTGCCGAGGGTTCATCGTTGCTCCTGTCGACTATCTTTTTCAGGAGGATTTATCGGAGAATGGTGAAGACGCTGTGACCCAGCATGTTATCTGCGTGGCTTTGCCTTTGCGGTTGATGAACGGACGGTCAGCGTGGTACGCATCAGATTCCGGCTCAGAGAGACTCCGTTGACCAGAGCGTACAGAACATAGTAACAGCATTTTCCTAATTGAATTCTATCCTGTTTGACGGAGGTCAGGGGAGGATCGCATTTGTCACAGCCCGGAATATCATCAAATCCGATTATGCTGACATCATCGGGAACACTGTAGCCCAGCCGTTTGCATTCTTCAATGGCGCCGAAGGCGAGTGTGTCATTGCCGCAGATAATGGCTGTTACCCCTACATCCAAAAAACGGGATACGTGTTTTGATGCCGCCTCCATGCTGTATGGTTCATATGCGATGAAACGATTTGAATAGGCAAAATCATGCTTCTCCATATTGTGCCTGTAGGCGTTCATCCTGTTTTCTGAGATCATGGAACCCTGCGGACCATCCAAAAACGCAATTTTACGATGCCCTAGATAAGCCAGATGATCTATGGCCAGTCCTATGCCTTCATCTGAATCGCTGCCGACTGATCCGCACATCGGGTTATCCCGAATATAGTTGTCAAAAAGAATGGTCGGAACCTTGGTCGTGGATAGTTCTTTCATCCAGGGATCGTTCAGCTCAAAACCGATCAGGAGCGAGCCGCTGATGTTGCGTCCTAACATAAAAGGGTCATACGGGCGTTTGATCTGAAAATCGTGACTGACGGGGATTACCTCGACATCCCAGCTCTCCTTGAAGGCTGCCTGCCGGAATCCGAGTATGATGTCATATCCGAAATCATCCTCCAGATAATAGTCCATATTCTCTATAAAAATACAGAGCTTGCGGGTGTCCTGCCTATGGAGCCCTTTTTTTGTATAGCCCATCTCGACAGCAGTTTCCAGGATTTTGTCACGCAGTGCTTCACTGATATCGTCAGCGCCGTTCAATCCTTTGGAAACTGTACCGGAGGAAACACCTAAACGATCCGCAATGTCCTTTATCGTAGTCATATGAAATAACCCCTTTCTGAAAAAACCCTATTATAGCAGCCCGGTATTCATTCGCAGCGCTTGAATATGGTCTGAGAGGAAGGAATGCCGGACGACTCGATTATCGAAAGCAATCGAACGCAAATTTTCGTTACGACCATTTTATCACAAACTTTTTCCATGTGCAAGTGATTTTCTCGACAAAATTGCTTTTTTGTGCTATACTTTTTACTGTTCACGTTGATCCCGGAACAAAGGTATATTGAATGTATGCATTTGTATGTACCTTTTCTGTTGGTTCGTGAATGGATATTATTATTCTCAGAAAGGTTTTCTGACAAATGAAACAACTGGATTTCGGGCGCGGCAGTATTACGCGGAACATACTGTATTCTTCGATCCCGATGATGGTCGCTCAGCTGATCAATCTGTTGTACAGTCTGGTTGACCGGGTTTATATTGCGCGGATTCCCGAAGTGGGCACTGAGGCTCTGGGCGGACTGGGACTCACATTTCCGGTTATTATTCTGATCACGGCATTTACGGCGCTGTATTCCGGCGGAGGCGCCACTCTGTTTGCAATCGCACGGGGCGGAGGTAAGGTTAACAGGGCGGAGAAAATAGAGGGGCTTTGCTTTTTCCTGGAAATAGTGACGGCAGCAGTTCTGATGGCGTTCGGGATGGTGTTTGCCGAACCGATATTGAATCTGTTCGGAGCGAAGGGAGATGGGTTGCTCTATGCTCTTCCGTATTTGAGGATTTATCTCACAGGGACAGTATTCTCTATGGTTTCAGCCGGCATGAATCCGTTTATAAACGCGCAGGGTTTTCCGGTTTACGGTATGATTTCCGTTGTGACCGGGGCTGTGCTTAACATCATTTTGGATCCGGTGCTGATCTTTGCGTGTGATATGGGTATTCGCGGAGCCGCGGTGGCGACTGTGATCTCGCAGGCGGTCTCGGCATGTATGGTTGTTATCGTGCTTCTCTCAAGGAGGATGCCGATAGGTTTAAGTTTGTCGGTGATTCGAGAAAAAGGCCGGAAGCATTCAGGCACTACAGGTGACGATAAATCCGGTGTCCGCAGGCATATCGCAAGTCAGGCCGGCTCGATCAGACTGCTCATCAGCCAGATTATAACGCTGGGTTTTTCATCGTTTATCATGCTGTTTACCAATGCGCTGGTCAGCATTGTCTGCAACGCTGTGCTGTTGCGAACCGGTGGGCAGTTATATGTGTCGATCATGACGATAATCTCGTCACTCAGGCAGTTGTTTGAAACGCCGATTCTCGCGATTTGCGACGGCGCATCGCCTGTTATCAGCTACAACTACGGCGCAGGGTTATATGACCGTGTCCGCAGGTCGGTCCGGGTGATGTCGTATATGAGCCTTGGCTACACATTCATCATATGGATACTGATGATGGTGATTCCCGACGTTTTTATCCGTATTTTTTCAAACGATACAGCAATTTTCGCTGACAGCATGCCGGCGGTACGGGTATATTTTATTGCATTTATGTTTATGACATTGCAATTTATCGGCCAGACGACCTACAAGGCATTGAACAGGCGGGCGCGCGCAATCTTTTTCTCGATTTTCCGCAAGGTTATTATTGTTGTTCCGCTGACGTACCTGCTGCCGCTCATTTTTACGCCATCAGTTAACGGTGTATTCGCGGCTGAACCCGTATCCAATGTCATAGGAGGGAGCGCCTCCTTTTTCACAATGATTTTCTATATTCGATCTCTGGGAAGGAAGCCTGAAACGCGAAAGTGAATGACATAAAAAAGGTGCTGTTTTTTGAAAAAGTCCTTTTCAAATTTCATGTTTTATGGTATCATTGTGTGTAGATGAAATATAGTGCCGACGTGGCGACAAAATACGAAAGGGGTATCATTATGGCAGAAGACCAGAACTTAGTCGAGCGAAAGGAGAGACCGGAGCATCAGGGAACGAAAATTCAGGATGTCAAGGATCATGTTAATCCTTTTCAGTCCATGTCGTTCAAGATGGTCATGGTCTTTTTCGTACTTATTTTGGCGGTTGTGAGTGTTTCGATCTTTTTATCATCGAGGACGGCCAGACTGACAACGGAAGAGATTTATACTAATTATACCAAAAACGTAGCGGAGGCTACGGCGGAGGGTCTGAACGGTATTTTCAGCGGAGGCAAGGCCGGACGTACATCAACAGAGATAGCAAGAAATGAGAATGAAGTTATCTCAAAACTGGCTGCCGATCCCGAGAATGAGGAAGTGAAAAAGGAGATGAGTGACTATTTCTCCGGTGTTCTCGGAAATGTGAAGCTGGATGGTGTTGAGGGTTCATATGCATATTATGTCAGCAAGGACGGACTGATGGTTTTCCATCCTACTGCTGAAAAAATCGGCGCCAAGGTGGAAAATGCAGCTGTAACCGAATTGGTTACCCGTCTCCAGGGCGGTGAATCGGCAGAGAGTATCGGCCCGGGCTCCATCGTGTATGAGTTCAAGGGTGATGACAAATACGCCGGTTACGCATTTACCGAGGGTGGCAATATAGTAGTTGTTACAGGTGATTATGACAAGGTTATGGCTCCGGTATCGGGGATGCGTGTTACACTGATCTGGACTGCCGTTATCATGCTTGTGGTAGCGATGATAATAGCATATCTGGCAATCATGTTTGTGATTCGTCCGATGCACAAGCTGTTTAATATTGTTGCGGCTACCGCGCATTTTGATTTCCGTCATCAGGAGGGCAGTGACAAACTCGTCAAGAGGAATGATGAGATAGGTCTGATCGCTCAGGAGATGCGGTATATGCGCGATAATCTCCGCGATATCGTGGGCAGGATTTCAGATGCCGCTGACCGGATAACCGAGGACGTGGATGCGCTGTTTGCGACAACCGGGGATGTGAGCGGAATGTGTTCGGATAACTCGGCTACGACAGAGGAGCTGGCTGCTGCCATGCAGGAGACATCAGCATCTACGGATACCATCAATTCGAACCTTGAGGGAATGCATAACGATGCTGTGGGCATCGATGACCTGACAAGGAACGGTACTTCCATGTCGGACGAGGTTCGTTCACGCGCGGAGGAGCTCAGAAAATCCACGCAGTCTGCATCCAACAAGACAAGGACTATGTACGAGAATGTTCGTGTCAAGTCGGATGAGGCAATTGAGTCCTCCAAGGCTGTTGACAAGATTAACGCTCTGACCGAGACTATTATGTCCATATCCTCACAGACGAGCCTGCTTGCGCTGAATGCTTCCATTGAGGCGGCGAGAGCGGGAGAAGCCGGCAAGGGATTTGCGGTTGTTGCATCTGAAATAGGCAACCTGGCAGGTCAGACATCGAGCGCTGTTGCGGATATTGATACAATCGTCGGAGAGGTTCATGAGGCTGTAGGACTGATGAGCGAGTGTCTGACAGAGATGACAGGGTTCCTTGAGGAGACAGTGCTTTCGGATTATGATAATTTCACCAAGGTCAGCGATCAGTACCATGATGATGCGGATAAATTCAAAGACAGCATGATGGAGATCGAGACCGGCATGAGCCGCCTGACAGATTCAATCGATACCATTGTGAAGGCTGTGTCAGATATTTCGGTAACTGTAGGTGAGTCAGCAAGTGGTATCACGGATGTTGCTGAAAAAACATCGGTTATTGTTACCGGCGCGGGTGATATTACGGAAAAAGTTCGTGAATGTGAGGATTATGTACATATGCTGGACGAGATAGTGCATATGTTCAAACTCCAGTAAAAAGTGGTTTTTGTAAAATCAAGTGATATGGTTTCAGATGCAACCGGATGGCGCCAGTAGGATATGACCTGCGGTTTAAGGGAGGGAGCATTTAATGAAAAATGATTATCTTGTCGTGTCTTCCCGCGTTCAGGAAGCAATTGATAAAAAGATGCCCGTGATTGCCATAGAAACGGCCGGAATATACCTTGGTCTGACCGGCAGCGGCGCCCTGATGGATGGGATAGGCTCGGAGGGTGTCAAAAAAAATGAGGGAGATCGTCCGAATTTTTTTGAAATAGCTGAGAACGTCGAAAAACTGATTATTCAGAATGGAGCTGTGCCGGCTCTGGTAGCGGTGATAGACGGCAAGGTTCATGTAGGATTGCACAAGGATGAGCGAAAGTATCTTGATGAACACCAGAGTGAGCTCGCGCGTGTCTCCAAAAGTGATCTGCCTATGGCTCTTGCCATACCGCGTGATGGGGTAATGACCGTCTCTGCGACTATGTTGATTGCGCAGATGGTCGGGATATCGGTTGTTGTTTCCCTCGCGATAGGAGGAGTGAATTCAAGTTTTAACGAGACACAGCGGGTTTCTTCGGATTTGAAAGAGATGTTTCGCAATCGCATGGTTGTTGTCGCAACCGGAATTAATCCGGGTTCGGATCCTGTCAGGACGATGGAGTACCTCGAGACACACGGAGTTCCTGTAGTGGGTTTTCGGACAGATCATTTCTACACACACTGGCTGCCGGAGAAGGAGCATAAACTGAAATATCGTGTCAATGATCCTACGGATATAGCGGAGGCATTGGCAGTGAAGCGGTCTCTTGACATGGATGGTTCTATCCTGGTGTTAAATCCGACTGAACCGACTCTGTCTGATGATGATTTGTATGATGCGGAGAAAAATGCCAAACACCTCACTGATGTAATCAATGATAATGTTACCCTCGCCGCATGGATTGCGATGGCGATATCAATGGATCTTGATCCGAATATCGACAACAAAAATTCAAAACGTTCATCCATACCGAAAAAGGAAAAATCGATGAGTTTTGAGGTTTGGCTTTTTGCTGTTAAAAAGTTCGCGCAGAATTATGATGTTGCCCTGTTGATATTTAATAATCTCCCTGATTCGGAAAAGGAACGCCTGCGTCAGGAATATGAGGACACAGTGGATTAAGGTCTGTGGGACGGAGTAAAACATTAGACGAACAGAGAGGTCGATAGGAGTTGAGCATGCAACAGTTTGTATGTGAGCCGATTGCCCATATAGAAAATGAATTTACTGAGAAATTCGGGATACCACGTCAGAGCGGTTTGGTGAATGAGGTGGTGTCCCGTATTGTTTTTGAGAAAGAGTATAGGAACTCCGACGCGTTGCGCGGTATGGAAGGGTTCTCGCATCTGTGGCTGATTTGGGTGTTCTCGGAGCAGTTTGTTTCGCAGAGAGGTGGCAGCGGTGCGTATGATGGCGGATTGTCACCTGAGACTTATGAGGATTTGGCGGGCAATGACGAAAGAAAGCCGACCATACATGATTGGTCGCCTACTGTTCGTCCTCCGCGACTCGGTGGAAACGAGCGTGTGGGCGTGTTTGCTACCCGTTCGCCTAACAGACCGAACCCGATAGGTCTTTCATGTGTTGAGATTGATCATGTTGAATCGGAGACACAGGATGGACCGGTTATCTATGTGCGCGGCGCTGATCTCATGAACGGAACGCCGATACTCGATATCAAGCCTTACATAGCCTATGCGGATTCACATGCGGACGCCGAATCCGGATTTGCATCTGCGCCACCGGAACTTTTGCATGGAGTCGAGGGACTGGAAAACCTTCCTGATGACATTGACAGGGAGGCTGTCGTGGCTATCCTTCGCCAGGATCCGCGTCCTGCGTATCATGATGATCCCGATCGTGTGTATGGGCTTAAGTGGGGATCATATGATGTGAGGTTTACAGTGCAGGACGGAGTTGTAAAGGTTGTAGCTCATGACTGATTTTTTGCTTCTGCGGTGTGTTGCAGGCTCCGTATGCTTTTTCTGGTTCCGCATAAAACAGCGAGAAATATGAGCACACCTCCTGAGATCATAATTACTTCGCCGGAGCCTCTTCCTACACTGATATTCTGCCATTTCGCAAGACAGTCTGCCAATAATCCACCGAATGCATATGATACTACGCAGCCAATCCCCGAGAGAAATCCGATCAGGCCCCACGCGCGTCCCTGCAGTTCGTCCGGAATGTTGGTTCGTGCTAAATAGTCTAAACAGTTGTTGGCGAGCGGAAGCATGCTGAAAAAGAGAAATCCGGATACGGTAATGAGAGGGATATTTTCCTTCCATCCGAAAATCAGCATCGCCAATCCTGCCAGAGCGAGTGAGGCTGACATAACGAGGACGAAATGCTTTTTAATTCCGCGTATACCCAATATCAGACCGGTCACGAGCATGCCGCAGGCGCAGATAGTTTCCATGATACCGAGAGTTTTGCTGTCTGAAAAATCCAACACCATCGGGGATGACAACGTCTGGATGGCACCCATGGTCAGTGAAATGAGTGACGCTAATATGATCAGCAGGAATAATCCCTTCCGGTCTGTTATTGCGTGCCAGCCGTCTTTCATGTCCTGTATGAATTTTCCGCTCGTTTTAGACGGCTTTGCCTCTATGTGGCGACGGACAACACTCGTTGCAACTACCGTCAGGAAAAAGGTGCAGATATCGATAATGAGAAGCAGCTTGATATCAGAGATTGCCAACAGACCTGCAGCGAGCAGTGGAGAGATCAGATACCGCGCATTGTCAGCTAAGCCGACTAATCCGGTTGCGCGTGAGTACTCCTCCTCGGTCAACAGATCCGTGATAGTGGCGCGATAGGCGGGCGACAGCAGTGCCGAGAATATGGAACTGATCGAAACCCCGAGACAGATCTGCCAGATGGCGGCCTCTCCCGTGTACATGCAGATCAGTATGAAGACTAAACCTAACGCAGAACAGCCATCGCCGATCATCATCAGCAGGCGCCTGTCATACCTGTCGGCTAAAACCCCTGCAGGCACACTGAGTAACAATGTCGGCAGAAAAGCCAGCAGTGTGATCAGAGTAGTATATGCAGCGCTGCCGGTCAGGGTAAATACATATACGCTCAGACCGAAGCTTGACAGACCACCTCCGATCGAGGATATCAGTTCACTCCCCCACAGGAGTAAAAACCGTTTAAAATTTCCGCTTTTTCCCGTTTCCATCTCGCACCTCCATGGCATCACAATATCAGATATTGCTAATTCTGATTATTATAATACACATGAATTATTAAATAATCATTAAAAAAGACCGGAATAAATCTACTCCGGCCTTTATTTACATAACTCGCGCACGAGAGGATTCGAACCCCCGACACCTTGGTCCGTAGCCAAGTGCTCTATCCAGCTGAGCTACGTGCGCACACACATCATTGACGCGCAACATATATAATACAGCCAATCACAGAAAAAGTCAAGTATAAATCGAAAAAATCTTTCCGGCAAAAACTTACCTGCATCACTTTCCGTCACATCGGGATTGACATCCGGGGAAAACATCCTGACCTTGCTTGCTTTTTTTTAGATTTTATGTTAAACTGACCAAGTGTGGTGTCTCAAATATTTTTTAGCCGGACACCGCCCGAATTCGCGAAGAAGCCGTGTTATCATTGAGGAAACACATGCAACGCGAAATCTGAGTCCAGGAGGGATAAAACAATATGAATATTAAAAACACACCGGCATATGAACTGATTACCAGTGAGGAGATACAGGAGGTCAACAGTACAGGATATCTGCTCTTCCATAAAAAAACCAAGGCCAGAGTGGTTGTATTGGAGAACGATGATGACAACAAGGTTTTCGACATCGGATTCCGGACACCGCCTGTTGATTCCACCGGAGTTCCGCACATTGTGGAACATACAGTTCTGTGCGGATCCAGGAAATTTCCGGTAAAGGATCCGTTTGCGGAATTGGACAAAGGCTCGCTCAACACGTTCCTCAACGCCATGACATACCCTGACAAGACAGTTTATCCTGTTGCAAGTGTAAACGACAAGGATTTCCGCAATCTGATGGATGTTTATCTGGATGCGGTGTTTTTCCCAAATCTGCATGAAGAGGAGAAAATATTCCGCCAGGAGGGCTGGCATTACGAGCTGGAGGATCCGGATGGCGAACTGACCTATAACGGTGTGGTCTTCAACGAGATGAAGGGGGCATTTTCCTCTCCGGACGAGTATTTTGATACCCTGATTCAGTCCACGCTGTTTCCGGACAACTCTTATGGTGTTGTTTCGGGAGGTGATCCAAAGGTGATTCCTGAGCTTACGTGGGAGGCGTATCGCGATTTTCATCGACGTTACTACCATCCGTCTAATTCATATATATATCTGTATGGTAACATGGATATGGAGGAACGGTTAAACTGGATTGACAGCGAGTACCTTTCACAGTTTGATTTTTTAGAGGTTGATTCTGAGATTCGCCTGCAACCGGCATTTGAGGAGATGCGAGAGGCAGACGGGTATTATCCGATACCGGCAGGTGAGCCGACGGAGGGAAAGACCTATTTTGCATATTCGGCCGTGTGCGGTTCATCTCTGGATCCCCATTTATCACAGGCATTTCAGGTACTCGAATATGCGCTTGTTGAGGCAACGGGTGCGCCGATTAAAGAAGCATTAGTTAAAGCAGGAATTGGTACCGAGATAGACGGTTCCTACAGTGAGCCATTCCGTCAGCCGTTTTTTACGATCAGCGCTAAAAATGCAAATGATGAACAGAAAGGTGAATTTTTGCGAACCATTCGTGAAACCCTCATGGAGTTGGTTGAAAAAGGAATTAACAAAAGATCATTAAAAGCCGCCTTAAACGCAATGGAATTTCAATTTCGAGAGGCAGACTTCGGACGGTTTCCGAAAGGACTCATGTATGGGCTGGGCATCTATGATTCGTGGCTCTACGACGATAGAACGCCCTTCTTATATCTGCATGTAAACGATACGTTTTCATATTTACGAGAACAGGTGGAAACCGATTATTTTGAGAATTTAATTCAGACTTATCTGCTGGATAACACACATAGCGCATTTGTTTCACTTCGTCCGAAGCCGGGTATGGCAACCGAGGTGGATGAGCAGGAGAGAGTGCGCCTGGCTGCCTATCGTGAGCAGTTGTCACGTGAAGAACGTGAGGAAATCGTCCGTCAGACGGCAGAACTGAAAAAATACCAGGAGGAGCCCTCTACGCCGGAGCAGATGGCAACAATCCCCCGACTCGGCAGGGAGGATATCGGAAAAAAAGCCCGGCCGATTCGGTGGGAGGAGCGTGACACTGATGGAGTCAAAACTGTTTTTAACGATGTGTTCACCAATGGAATCACATATCTTAAATTATCCTTTGATATAACAGACTTGAGAGAATATGCTCCGTATATTGCTTTGCTGGCAGACGTGCTGGGTGTTATGGACACAGATTCACATGACAAACTGGAGTTGTCAAATGAACTGTTATTGCACGCGGGTGGCTATTCCATCTCGACCGGTGTGCATAATCACGCGAATTCTGATGATTATTGTGTTCGGTTTGAGGTATCGGTGAAGGTGCTCTATCACGAGACTGCCTACGTGCTTGGAATCATAGATGAAATACTCCATACAACACACCTTAATGACAGCGAGAGACTCAAGGAGATTCTGGCTGAACGACGCTCCATTCGTCAGGCAAGCCTGCCATCCGTTGGGCACAGCACGGCAATCAACCGCGGTTTCTCATATTTTCGCGAAGAAGCTGCGTGGATGGAGAATATGCGAGGCATCGGGTACTATGACTTTTTATGTAAAGCCGATGATGAATATGAACGGTATGGGGATGACATTATCTCTGTATTGCAGTGGCTGAATCATGTTATCTTTGATAAAAAGAGGCTGATCATCAATGTGATATCCACACCGGAGGGTTACGATATCTGTGAAAAAGCACTGCCGGGCTTTTTGATGACACTGGCAGACGGCGTGAGCAGCACAGATACAGTGGATGGCCATGCCGGCGATTCCGATGTCGGTAACGGCGATACAACAGGGCGTGCATTTGACCGGTGGGTATCCGGTGGCCGTGAGGCAGGCAGTTATGTTGTGGGGAGAACTGTCGTCACATCGAATCGGCCTGAGCCGTTGTATAAAACGCCGGAAATCCCGAAAAACGAGGGCATAGCCACTGCCGGAAACGTCCAGTATGTGGCGCGGGTTGGCGATTTTCGCCGGAACGGTGTGGAGTATCACGGTTCATTCCGCGTGTTGAAAACAATCCTCAGTTATGAGTATTTGTGGAATGAGGTGCGTGTTAAGGGCGGGGCCTATGGTGTGATGTGTGGTTTTTCCCATACAGGCACAGGCTATATTGTGTCATACCGTGATCCTCATCTGCGCGAGACGAATGAAATCTATCAGACGGTGGCAGGGTATCTCCGTTCCTTTGATGTGAGCGAGGAGGATATAGTGAAATTCATTATCGGAACAGTTCGTTCGATGGATGCGCCACTCACACCTCACTCGGAGGGGGCGAGATCCTACGAGCATTACATGAGCGGGGTAACGATAGAGCTGTTGCAGAAAACGCGTGACGAGGTTCTCTCGACGACCGTGGAGGATATCCGCCGCACCGCTGATATGATTGACGCGATTATGGCGAACAATCTGATCTGCGTACTCGGTGGTGAGGAACCGATCCACGCCTGTGAGGATATGTTCGACACGATACGGACACTGGTATAATTGGTATAAACAGGTAAACTATGGGAGGCTGTGAGGTGGTCATCACAGTACCGGGAACCGGAGGTAACAGTTATGGAAGGATACAGATCGGGATTTGTATCAATAGTCGGTCGGCCGAATGTAGGTAAATCAACGTTAATGAATCGCGTCATCGGAGAAAAAATCGCGATCACTTCACCAAAACCGCAGACCACTCGCGGCAGGATTCAGACGATTTATCACGACGAACGCGGACAGATCATATTTCTGGATACGCCCGGAATTCATAAAGCTAAAAACAAACTCGGCGTTTACATGGTAGAGCAGGCCCAGGAGTCTATAGGGGATGCTGATCTCGTTTTGTGGCTCGTGGAACCGCAGGTGACCGTCGGACGCGGAGAGGAGCATATTGCTTCTGTTTTGAAAAAGTCAGGTGTTCCTGTTATCCTCGTGATGAACAAGGTTGATCGTATCCGCAAGGACGAACTACTGCTTTGCATTGATGCTTACAAGGATGTTTTGGACTTTTCCGAGATTGTTCCGTTATCTGCGAAAACAGGGGAAAATGTTGATGATCTGATCAACACGGTTTTCAGTATTCTTCCCGAGGGACCGATGTACTATGACGAGGATACGCTCACTGATCAGCCGGTTCGGGAGATAGCGGCGGAACTGATTCGGGAAAAAGCACTCCACCTGCTGTCGGATGAGATACCTCATGGAATAGCTGTTGTGATCGATAGCTTTAAAAAGAGGGGAGACCGTGAATTATATGATATTGAGGCGACTATCGTGTGCGAGAAGGACTCACACAAGGGCATTATCATAGGAAAAAAAGGCGCCATGCTGAAACAGATCGGCAGTCGTGCCCGTCCGGACATTGAGAAACTGATTGATTCAAAAGTAAACTTGAAATT
>JAGABX010000036.1 GCA_017614395.1 Eubacterium sp. | reverse complement strand
TCCCAGCCGTTCCACGTTGCTGAGCAGTTCACAAACCTGCCGGGTAAATATGTGCAGATTTCGGATACGATCCAGGGCTTCCGCGAGATCCTGAACGGTGACCATGATGAGATTCCGGAAAATCATTTCCTTAACGCCGGCAGTATTGATGAGGTAGTGGAGAGATTCAAGGCAAGTAGGAGTGCATGATATGGCTGAACAGAAACAATTTAAATTAGAGGTAATCTCCCCCGAGCGGGTATTTTATACGGGAGATGTCGAGATGGTTGAACTCACCACGACTGAGGGTGACATCGGTATTCTCGCCGGACATATTCCGCTGACGACCATAGTTGCGCCCGGTGTCCTGACAATCTCTGAGCCTGAAAAAGTGACCAAGGAGGCCGCTGTTTTAGAGGGCTTTATGGAGATCACCCAGGAAAAGGTTACCATACTCGCCCAGTCATGTGAATGGCCGGATGAGATTGATGTAGAGCGCGCCAGGGAGGCCAGGGATCGCGCCGAACGACGTCTGAAAAGCTCCGACGAGAACATCAACATGGCCCGCGCGGAGTTGGCATTGCGCAAATCGTTAGTACGGTTGGAGCTGGCCGAGGGAGATAAAAAGTAATATAATGGAAGAATAAAAAGCATTTGACAAATGTATCCGGTTAGTGTATACTTGAACAATAGAAGGAGCCACCGATAGAGGCGGTTACCAGTTTTCAGTTACTAAGAAAGCAACCTAATCCTTGGTCTTGGGCGGGTTGCTTTCTTGTTTTCTGTTATTGAATAATAGATGGGTTTGTATTTGATGTTATTGATCTGGAAAAATTCTATCAAAAGGTTCTTTTAAAATCTTATGTAGTAGGTTGATTTCATCGGAAAACATCTATTATTAACAACCCGTCATAATATGCATAACAACAGGTCGTCTCACGCCCGAAATGTGCCGTGAGACGACCTGTTTGTATGTCTGAATGGTATCATTTTTACTGCTTTTGTGCAATGTGTGGAAAAATGGCGATTATGTTTGTTAACATTTGACAATTTACAGAAATCCGTAGATGTGTTATGCTAACGAAACACATTAACTGCTGATTTGGAGACCGACAAAGAATATATTGTATAGATTTCGGCTAATCAAAAAATTCAGTTGCAGATATAAACCTAATGTGATAAAATAGAAGGAGATGTAAGAGCTGTATGAGTAACAGACAGTATGAGTGGGATGAAAATAAAAATCAGAGTAATCTTGTCAAGCATGGAATTACACTTGAAGCGGCCACAGCGATATTTAAGGATCCCCTGTTGTATGAGTTTCATGATGTGAAGCATAGTGGATATAATAAATATGGTGAATGGGAAGACCGGTACATTGCAATTGGTTGGCTTAACAGAATTCTTTATGTTGTGTATGCTGTCTGTAAACAAGGAGATACGGAGATTTACAGAATGATCTCTGCGAGAAAAGCAAATTCATCAGAAAAGAAACTGTATGAGGATTGGTGCAAGAATTGTTAAACATATCAGGAGGTGTGGATTATGAGAAGAGTTGTCACGAATGATTTAGGGGAAACGATCGTAACAATTGATGCGGCCGATCGCGGTCCTCTTTCTGAAGAAGAATTGGAAATGATAAGTCGAATGGATGATATAGAAGATGAATATGATGAAGATTGTCCGCCGATCCCTGAGGCTATGATATGTCAAATGAGGAATGACATTGAAAAGAAAAGGCATTCAAGAAGACCAAATAATTCACATTCAGTGACCATACCAAATGAAGCCAGAGCATGAAAGATTTTGTCAGAGAATAATACTCTTTTGATGAGGAGCGGAAACCGTCCGAAGTTGCGACAGCGAAGCGAAGCAGCGAGGTTACGGTTTCGGCAACCGGACGGGTTCAGTCAGATAATCATTCAAGATTAGAGGAGGAAACCAATGGATAACAATCGAATAACAAGAAATAAAAAGTTAGCGGAGCGTGTGATCGCCGGCTTGAAATCTCGACAGATGGAAGGCTTTTATGCGGAGAACCGTGAGGAAGCGCTCGCGAAGGCATTAGAGATAATACCGGAGGGGGCTGTCGTCAGCTGGGGCGGAACTATGTCGGCAGAGGAGATCGGGCTGAAGGATGCTCTGAGACAGGGTAATTACAAAGTCATAGACCGCGAGGGAGCGCCAAAGGAACAGAAGAGAGCACTTGAACTCGAGGCTTATGGATGTGATTATTATATCGCCAGTTCAAACGCAGTTACTGAGGATGGCATACTCGTCAATCTTGACGGCAATTCCAACCGTGTTTCTGCCATTGCGTATGGTCCGTCACACGTGCTGATGATCATCGGGATGAACAAGATTGTTCGCGATTTGGATGCGGCTCTCAGTCGTACCCGGAACGAGGCTGCGCCGATCAATGCGCAAAGATTTGATATAGATACACCGTGCAAAAAAACAGGATATTGCGCCGATTGCAAATCCCCGGACAGTATCTGCTGCAATCTATTAATAACGCGGTTGGAGAGGCACCCGGACAGAATCAAGGTGATCCTGGTAAACGACGATCTCGGGTATTAATAATGCCTGTGGTTTACGTTCCATCGGTTGCAAACCTGATTTTACAGGTCAACATCTGAAAGGATAACAATATCGTGCAAAACCCTTTTTCCAGAACAGAATTGATCTATGGGGAGGATGCGATGAAAAAGCTCGCGTCCTCCCGTGTTATTGTATTCGGACTCGGAGGAGTGGGCGGATATGTAGTTGAGGCGCTGACGCGGTCGGGTATCGGTGCGTTGGATCTCGTTGACCATGATGTTATCTCGGAATCAAACATTAATCGGCAGATCCTTGCGACGATCAATACGATCGGTCGGAAAAAGGTTGACGTCGCTGCTGAACGTGTGGCATCGATCAATCCGGATTGTCAAATAAAAACTTACGATGTATTTTTCCTGCCGGACACGCAGGATTTGTTTGATTTTCATGACTATGATTATGTTGTTGATGCGATTGATACTGTAACAGGAAAACTTGCTATTATAGAAAAAGCAAAAAAAGAAGGCGTCCCTGTAATATCAGCGATGGGCGCCGGAAATAAAATAGACCCGTCGGCTTTCCGGGTTGCTGATCTGTATGAAACCTCGGTCTGCCCACTCGCGCGTATCATGCGTCGTGAGTGTAAAAAGCGAGGCATTGATTCTCTCAAGGTTGTCTATTCATGTGAGAAACCACACCGGGCGTTGGTTGAGGAGCGGAAAGATTCGGAGGATAGTCTGTCTGATTCCGGGCAAATCATACTGGGTAAAACAGATGCTCAGGCTCGGGTAAAGCAGGTTCCCGGCTCCACTGCCTTCACCCCGTCAGTCGCCGGCCTGATCCTGGCAGGCGAGGTGGTGAATGATCTGGTTCAATCTTAAACGCAGGCTTTTTATTCATTTTCTGTAACTGTTACAACTCCTGCCTGTGCATTCCGAATACAAACTTGTTGACAGACACAGGAGCTACATTTATCGCGCTTCTCCGGAAAAAACACTTGCGAAAACTGTCGGTTTTAGGTATAATATTGACATTGTTTTGGAATTGTCGGACTATACCGGCACTTTCCGGACGTCCGGCGGTTGAGACCGGGTGTACTCGAAAGGAAGGTTAGAAAAAATGAGCGTTAACAATGTACGTATCATAGAGATCAAAAAAAGTGTATTTGAGGACAACGACCGCGAGGCTGACAGGCTGCGCAAGGAGTTGCGGGAACGGGGCATCTTTTTATTGAACCTGATGTCCTCACCCGGCGCAGGGAAAACCACCACGCTGACACGCACGATCGAGAATCTGAAAGATCGATTTCGGATAGGTGTTATGGAGGCGGATATAGATTCGGATGTAGACGCAAAAAAAATAGCTGCTACAGGAGCGGAATCGATACAGTTGCATACCGGCGGAATGTGCCATTTAGATGCCGGAATGACAGAGCAGGGATTGAGGGAGTTGATGGGGGCAGGTGTAGCCGGATCCGGAAATGGAGAGAACTCCGACATAAATCCGAAAAAAAACGTCACCACGGATTGCCCGAATCTGGTATTCCTCGAAAATGTCGGCAATCTTGTATGTCCGGCGGAATTTGACACCGGTGCCGTGAAAAACGCGATGATCCTTTCCGTTCCGGAGGGGGACGATAAACCGTTGAAGTATCCTCTGATGTTTTCTGTTTGTGATGTGGTTTTGATCAACAAAATCGATGTGATGCCGTATTTTGATTTTGACATGGAAAAATGCAGGGAGAATATCGCGATGCGAAACCCGTCCGCGACAGTTATTCCTGTCTGTGCCAAAACCGGTGAGGGAATGGATGCTTGGTGTGACTGGCTCTCCCGCGAGGCGGATAAATGGCTGAAAGGATGTTAAAATGAGCGAAAAGAGACACAAATGGCTGGAAAGAGCAAAGGACATGGATGACCGTATCATCCGGAAAATGCTTCGAGGCACTATGCTTGTCATGGTTGTGACGGTGCTGTCAACAATGCTGGGAATGCTGGTGGACGGAATAGTGATCGGGCGAATGCTCGGACAGACCTACATGTCGGCATATGGTCTTGCCAATCCGGTGTTCAACCTATTGATCGCGGTAAACGGAATACTGGCAGCCGGTATCCAGGTACGGTGCACGCACTATATCGGAAGCGGAAAATTTGAGCGTGCCAAACAGGTTCACACGGTCAGTTTTATCGTAGCGGCAATTATTTCTATTATCTTTTTATTGATATTTGTTTTCGGCGCGGAGGGTGTCGCAATGCTGCTCGGTGCCAAGGGTAAAAATGCGGCTCTCCTGCCGGAGGTGGCCGGTTACCTCCGGGGACTTGGGTTTGGAGTTCCGGCGCTTATGCTGGCGTTCATAATCAATTCCTTCATGCAGATCGACAGCGACAGGACGCGAACGATAATCGCTGTTGTTACCATGACGGTAGTTAATATTACCGGAGACTTTTTAGTCGCCCTTGTTTTTCACGGAACGCTGTTCGAGATGGCATTCGTTACGACTATCAGCTATTATGTGGCGCTCATCATTGCTCTGACTCATTATCTGAAAAAAAACAACGTCCTGACCTTTTTCTTCCGTGGTTTGAGAATCCGGGATGTGTGGGATGTGATTCGTTACGGCGCTCCGTCCGGCGTTGTCAGTTTCAGCGTTATGATGCGTAATATAGTGATGAACAGACTTCTCCTGCTCGTGGCGACGAGTGTCGCGGTGGCGGCTTTTTCCATTCAGAATACATTGACTGCGGCAACGAACGCCATAAGTACGGGACTCGGAATGGCGGTTCTGCTGGTGGCCGGAATAATTGCCGGCGAGAAGGATCGCGTTTCGGCTGCGAATCTGGTTCGGATCATGACTATTCTCGGGTTTATTATAGCCCTGTTGGAGGCATTATTTTGTTTCTTCTTTGCGGAGACGCTGGCCTCAATATTTGCCGCAGATGATCCGAGACTTCTGGACGAGGCAACCTACTGCGTAAAAATCTATTCGTTCGGTTATATCGGTAATGTACTGAATTCAATGATGGAAAACTATGCTCAGGGAATGGGGAGGGTAAAACTCGCAAATACCCTTGTGGTGCTCGATACGTTTATTTACTGTGTTTCCATCGCGTGGATACTGGGCTGGGGATTCTCCCTGCCAATCGGTTTTATCTGGGCCTCATGGGCAATCGGCGAGGTCATGGTGCTGATCACAACCGTTATAATGGCATGGAAACGAAACGGACACATTCCGCAACGCGCCGCCGATTTCACATTTTTGCCTGAACCGTTCGGCGTGGAGCCGGAGAACAGCGTCGAATTCACAATTTACACAACGGATGATATGCATGCCTGTGGTATGGCTGTAGAGGAATTCTGTGAGAGCCACGGCGCTGAGGACAGCCTCGCGAAAAAAATCCACCTCTGCATCGAGGAGTTCAGCGGGAATGTGATAAAATACGGGTTTACGGACGGGAAAAAGCATTCGATCGATGTCCGTGTTATTTGGCATGACGACGGGTTCACGATACGAATGCGGGATGATTGCAAAGCATTTGATCCCACTCAATGGTACGAGATCCATCACCCTGAGGATGTGACAAAAAACATTGGTATACGTATGGTAATGGGACTTGCGAAAGATGTGCAGTATGTTAATACGATGTCGCTTAACAATCTGGTGATTGAGGTATAGCGATAGAAATTACAACCGAGAAATGAACAGAAACAGATGATAAAGGGGCGTCCTGTGGGGCGCCCCTTTATGTGGTGTTACCCCGAAAATCAAACAACAACACCTTGACTAAACAGGCGTATTGTGTTATTATAAATCAGTGTGAGTTTCTTTTTATAATAAGGAGGTAGATGATGAAACGTAATGTAAAAAAAGCAGGATCGATTGTGATTACGCTCGCCATGGCAGCGGCAATTTCAATGCCGTATGTTCCTGCAAATGCAGACACGAACATAGAACTGAGTTTGAAAAAAAGCACCATTACCGTCGGTAAATCCAAGACTGTCAAGGTGTTAAATGTAAAGAAAAAATACATATCAAAAACTACCGTGAAGAGCAGTGACAAAACTGTTGCAGCTGTAAAAAAAGTAACAGAAAAAAAATTCACTGTTACTGCGAAAAAAGCCGGCAAGGCAACAGTTACTGCCAAAGTAAAACTGACACAGAAAATAAATGGGAAAAAGGTCTACAAGCTACCCTATTCCGTAACTGTCAAGTCCGGAAATCCCCAACCTACATCTGTGCCGACACAGTCACCGGTTACATCGCCGGCAGTGACAGTAACACCTGCAGCAACAACCGGACCGGCCGCCACAGCGACTCCCGGACCGATCCTGACAGCCGTTAAACAGACTGCAGCCAATGGACTTACATTGACATTCAGTTCTGCGATCAGCACTTCGATCAATAAAGATGAAATCGCGGTAACGGCAAAGGACAATAATCTGAGAATCCCTGTCAGTACGATCAAGCAGGCCAAGGACGGAAAAACCGCGGACATAGTCCTTACAAATAATATGACAGATGCTGTGGCATATACCGTTTCGTATAAAACGACAGTGCTTGAATTCACTGCTTCTGTCGGACAGGTGGTCTCAGCGCAGATAGTGACTACTGAGGCAGAGCAGAATGAACCGACCCGGATACTTTTTAAGTTATTGGATGCTAACGGTGTGGATGTGTCACCGGCTGTTTCCGTTAATGCAACTGTCAGACTGAGCGCAACGGGCAGATATACACAGCTCGATGTATCCAGGGCGGCGGATGCCACGATCACAATGTCAACAGTTGATGATACCTGCACGGTTAATCTTGTATATAACACCAATAAACCGGGAGTAACAGATGTTACCGCAAACGGAATCATCAAATGCATAGCGGTGAGACCGAAAGTCGGTACTCCTGTTTTTTATCAGGGAACAGATATTAATACCGCATCAAACTGCGCGAAATTTTATAAAGGATTATACTCGAACGAGATCAAGGTAGCAGCAGGATCGTCAACAGATGAAAACTCAAAACCGACTGTGTATTTTTACGCCAAATCGGAGGACGGAACAGCCATCTCCTATGATTCATATTCGGCATCATCATCTAATCAGGAAGTGATGAATGTCATGATCCAGAACAATACCGGAAAATATGCGTCATTTACGGTTACCGGTCGCAAGGCGGGAACTGCCAATATCAATATTCAGGCTACAAAGAACGGGGCAGCTACGCCATATGTAATTCCCGTTACCGTGACGGAATCAGGCAGACTTGCTTCGATAGATGTAAAGCTGACGCGTACCAATATGACAAACACATATGATCCTGACTATTATGGCGAGGTCATAGTGAAGGCATATGATGCTGCCGGAAACGAGATTACATCAGGATTGAATGTAAACTGCAGTATCGTGGAAGGAACGGCTGCCGGGACTTCCAGGCTTGATGCAGGCGCTATTTCGGGGCTCGGAAATAATTCGTCAGTACTAACCGGTTTTGCGGTAAACGGACTGAAATATCGGGCATATGGGGCAAATTATGGAACCTATACACTTCAGGTGGATGTCGGCGAGAGTTCTTCGGACAAGGTCATTACGAAAAGGGCGGCCGTGGAGGTGACGGCTCTTCCGGTAAATGCATGGTGTATGTCATCAAATGCAGGTGTGCCTGTAACTTATTCCGTTGAGATGGAAAAAAACGAGTTGGATGAGGCAAATGAAAAGGATTACAGCACCACTGCCAGATTGTGCGCAACATATGGGAATCTGTTCCTTGGTTATGTGGATGAGAATGGACACATCGGTGGCGTTGCAAACTACGGTTCAGGACAGACCGGAGCCATAACACCGACATCTGCAACGAGAATCAACAGCGTAACGGCGGCGGTCGGATATGGTTCATCATATACCGGAGACCAAGGGCAAAAGGGAAATGACGGTTATGTGAAGGTTCCTCTATATAACAGTAAGATTAACTTTACTAATCAGGCTCCTTCCTATAGTTCCCCGAGAACAAACTCTACTGCTGTTTCAATGGAGATTGTAAATTCCTCAGGCGCGGGTAAATACTGCTGCGTGGCTGAGCCGAAATACGATACTTTTTATGCGAGAACCGGTACATACAAAATTGTTTATTCTTATCTGATGGATGGAAGATCAACAACAGCCGAGAAACAGTTCATAGTTAAAAATACTATGAGAATGCCGATCATAACTGTTGAATCAACGAGTATAAAAACACTCACAGCGGCTTCTGTATCAGATGTTTTGGTAGCGGATGTTGACTTGAATAATAATACATCAGATCATGCATCGGTGATCGCAGCGGACATCAAATCATTAGATTTGGATGACAGGGGAAATTTAGTCACAACGCCCGTAACTGCCGTCTCCGGACTTTTTACTGTTAATTATGTGGCTGTTTCAGAGGATGGTATCACGCAGTACGTACCGATTAATACCACGTTTCAGATGGCGTGATACGGCCGTGGCAACCGGACGGGTTCAGTCAGATGAACATGATAGATTAGTTGGAGGATTGGCATTATGAATAGAATAAAAAAAGCCGCAAGTATAATCATCGCCGTTGCCTTGGTCACTTCATTTTCCGCCCTGATGCAGCTCCCTTCCGAAACTAGCAGAGCTGTCGATAATGCGGGAAACCTGTGTTTGGCTGAAACCACATCCGGGGTTCCTGACTACTCTGATGAGTCAAACTGGGCTTATTACGGGATTGGTGAGGGTAAGTCTTCGGATGTTTTTCTTATTTGTCCAACCGTGGATACCCAGGCCGAATACAACATGTCAATGGATGATGAAAAGACCAAAGCGCATTTCCTCGGCGCGCTGAACATGGAACGCGGAATATATGAGGATTCGGCAACACTGTATTCGCCTTATTACAGACAGATATCCATGAAAGCATATGCATTGTCTGAAAAAGAAAGAGCAGAGTATTTTGAGACAGCATACAGTGATGTCTCGGCCGCGTTCAGGTATTATCTTGAGAACAAAAATAACGACAGGCCGATAATCCTGGCAGGTTTCTCGCAGGGAGCCCATATGTGCTACAGGCTGCTTGAGGAGTATTTTTCGGACACCGCTCTCCGTGATCGTCTCGTAGCGGTTTATGCCCTTGGCTGGTACTGTGATCAGGATACGCTGAAAAAGTATCCGCAGATCGTTCCTGCAACAGGTGAGGACGATACGGGCGTAGTTGTTTCCTTTGACTGCGAGGCCCCAGAGGTGACCGGTACATTCACCTGTCCTTCAGATGTCAAATCAATTTGCATCAATCCTCTTAACTGGAAAACGGATGGGACACCGGCTCCGGCATCGGAAAACATCGGAGCATGTTTCCCGGACTATGAGGGAAATATCAAACTGGAGACCCCTGGATTATGCGGATGTTATATTGATGAAACACGTGGCGTGCTGAAGGTTACCGATGTGTCACCCACCGACTATCCTGCCATGATAGACCTGTTTCCGGAGGGCGCTTATCACATTTATGATTACCAGTTCTTCTATAGAAACCTGCAGAAAAACGTATCTGTCAGGCTGGATGCATATTTGAAAAAAGCAGATGAAACCGGGGAAAAGGAATCCCTGATGTCACTGTATTCGGATAAGCCTGCGGCAACAAAGGTGGATATCAGCGGACGCACAAAAAAGGAATTAAAATCCATGTTCTACATCAAAAAAATAGATGATGCGACATGGGAATCAATGCAGGGTAAATCCTATCACAAGGGATGTCCGGTCAAACGATCGGGACTTCGCAGAGTCAGGATTTTATACTATAGTTATAACAAAAAAACCTATATCGGCGAATTGATTACAAATAAAGCAATCGGACAGGATGTAAGAGATATTTTCAAAAAACTATACATGAAAAAGTATCAGATAAAACGCGTTGTCCCGATAGATGAATATGACGGAGATGATACACGCTCCATGAAAAAGGACAACACCTCGTGTTTCAACTATCGCACCGTAGCCGGAACCAACACGATATCAAAGCACGGATATGGCATGGCGATAGATATCAATCCGGTTGAAAATCCATATGTTGTCGGTGATTATGTATCTCCCCGCAACGGAAGGGAGTACGCGGATCGTACAAAAGATTTTGCGCATAAGATAGACAAAAACGATCTGTGTTACAAACTTTTTCACAAGGCAGGGTTTTTCTGGGGAGGAGACTGGAATTACACAAAGGACTATCAACATTTTCAAAAAACACAGTGATTTCGGCAACCGGACGGGTTCAGTAAGATAATAAACATGCATGTTTGGAGGAGGTTCAGTATGAAAAAAAGAAATCAATCTCTGCTTGTGATATTATGCCTGATAGCCGGGCTTATTTATCCGACTGCTGAGGCGCAGACAGTAAATGCTGCAGGTGTCCCCTACATCTCTGCAAGTTCGGTTCATTTCGAATCGAAGGGTGAATCAAAGACGGTTTGCATTAAAAATATCAGCAAAAAGAAGATAAAAAAACTAACCGTAAAATCGATTGACCTGTCAGTAGCCACAGCGAAAAAGGTATCGAAAAGCTGCTTCACCGTTACGTCTGTTTGTGACAGTGGGAGTACAACGGTATATGCTAACCTTAAACTGAAAAAGAAGATATACGGGAAAAAGAAATTCTCATATTATGTATCTGTGGATGTCTCGCAAACCAATCCACAACCCACAAACAATCCCGAAGTTACTGCTGAACCGACATCGACACCTGTCACCACGGCAACAGCAGCCCCGACAAATACGCCTGCTGCGACAGCAACGGTGAGACCGACAAATACACCGGCTGCAACGGCAACAGTGAGCCCGACAAACACACCTGCCGCGACGCTGAAACCAACGGCCTCTCCGACAGTGACAGAGGATCCGTTCATTATCGTTGCTCCGACATCAGCGCCTACCGCCGGACCGACGGCCTCTCCATCTGCAGGCACAACCTTGCCGGCAGATGAGGCAGCAGCGTACGATAGGATCATGGCTATGAAGTCTGAATATCCTGAGGGCATGCCTTGGACCGATGAAAACAAATACAAATGGGTGAATGTTACCGCGCCGAATACAACATATAATTTCGGTGGATGCGCGGCTCTTGCCGCTATTCTCAGCGATGCCGCGTTCGGTAAAGAAACAAAGGCGGTACAGGTTATGAGTCCGGATCCGAATACAGTCCGTATAGGTGATATTCTCCGAATCAATAACGATACACACAGTGTGGTTGTTATAGGAACAGATGGGGATAAATTCACGCTGGTCGAGGGCAATTATAACGATTCTGTCCACTGGGGCAGGAAAATAAACAAGAGCACACCGATTGTTTATATGTGGACGAGATGGCAGAATGGATGATTGAACCGAATTCTTTGCAGAACTTGCAGTGATTATATGACGGAGGAAAAAGCATGAATTTTCAAGAGATAGTTGACGGAATGTCCGCAATGACATGTGTCGTATCCGTCGAGATGCGGGATGACGGACAGGGTATCTACCGTATAGTGGCAGGAAACAAGGCATATGTCGATTCAATAGAGCATCCGCAGCCCGGAATGGTAATGCTCAGAGAAAAGTTTGTGCCCAATTCCGAATACACCGACTATCTCACACGTGACCTGAATTTTGAGGATTATTGTTATCGGTCTGCTGTCGGGAAAAAGTGCCTGCATTCCTATGCTCATCCGGACAGGATGGATCTGTGGATGAACATGATGTTCATCCCTCTCGGAGATAACGGCGATGGTCTGGACTATTGCCTCTATCTCATGGAGGTGAGCATGGAGGCCGATGCGGAAAATCTGTCAAATATATCCTCCGATACAGCACTCTCGGTATTAGACGCATGTATACGTTTGCGTGGCACAAATGATTTCAAGGGCGCAATGCAGGAGGTTATTTGCGGTATTCGTGATCTCTGCGTTGCGGAGCACTGCTGTATACTTCTCCTGAATGAGGAAAACCGTTCCTGTTCGGTGCTGGGCGAAGCATTTGCCGAGGGTACGCCGTTACTCCCGATGGAAACCTATATCAACGATGATTTTTATGATATTGCGGAGTCATGGGGGACGACCATTGCCGGCAGCAATTGTCTCATAGCCAAAAATGAGCAGGATATGGAGGTTGTGAAGGAGAGAAATCCGGTCTGGCATGAATCACTTACATTGGCAGGTGTTCACAATATCGCGCTTTTTCCTCTCAAATCAAGAAATCAGCTTCTCGGTTACATGTGGGCACTGAATTTTGATCCTGAGCGTTCCGGCAAGATCAAGGAGACTTTGGAGGTAACAACCTTCATAGTAGGCTCGGAGATTGGCAATTATTTGCTTTTGAATAAGCTGAGAACCCTGAGCTCCAGGGATCTCCTGACCGGCGTTATGAACCGTAATGAGATGAATAATTATGTGTCCTCCCTGTGCAGTGCGAATGATCAGGACAAACGGTCGGTCGGGGTGGTG
>JAGABX010000035.1 GCA_017614395.1 Eubacterium sp. | reverse complement strand
GGCACAGAAACAGGTGGACAATGTCAACCGCGTCAATCGCGAGCACCTGTCCGGCATCCGTGTGATACATGCATTTAACGCGTTTGATTACCAGGAGGAACGTTTCGGTGAGGTAAACGAGTCCCTGTTCAAAGCATCCCGCAGCGTGGACCGGAGAACCGGACTGTTTGCCCCGTTCATGACGAGCATGATGAACCTGTTGAACGTTCTGATCTATTTTGTCGGTGCGTTCGTCATATCCGGCGCAGCATCAGGAGATCGTCTCCAGTTGTTTTCGGACATGGTGACGTTCTCATCCTATGCAGTGTTAGTTATGTCGGCGTTTGTACAGCTCCTGCTGATCTATATCGGCATCGTCAAGGCCATGGCCTCCTGGGACCGTATCTCCGAGGTGCTGAAATCCGATATTTCAATACAGGACGGCGCGGACGAGCAGGAGGATAAAAAAGACGGCAGTATCGTATTTGAGAATGTCAGCTTTGAATACCCGGGTGCCGGCGGCTATGCGCTCAAGGATATAAACCTTTCCATAAAAAAAGGACAGACCGTTGCCTTCATCGGTGCCACGGGCTCCGGCAAGACGAGCATCCTCAATCTGATCCCGCGTTTCTATGACGCGACGAAGGGGCGAGTTCTGGTCGACGGCAAGGATGTCAGGGATTACAAGCTGCGGGATCTCCGTAACAAGCTCGGTTACATCCCGCAAAAAAGCATGCTGTTTTCCGGAACGATTTCGGACAACATCGCCTACGGTGACAACGGGCGTTTCCAGGCCACTCTCACGGAGATAAAAAAAGCCTCCGAGGTAGGGCAGGCACGTGAATTCATCGAGAAAAAGGAAGGCGGCTATGACGCGAAGGTTGCCGAGGGCGGCAAAAACTTCTCCGGCGGCCAGAAACAGCGACTGACCATATCGCGTGCCATCTGCCGCGATCCGGAAATATATTTGTTTGACGATTCGTTTTCCGCGCTGGATTTCAAGACGGACCGTATGCTCCGTGACCGGCTGAAGGAGGTTGCGGCTGATGCCACTGTATTGATAGTGGCGCAGCGGATCGGCACGATAATGGGCGCGGATTGCATCTACGTGATCGACAAGGGACAGATAGTCGGCGCCGGTAAGCATGACGAGCTGTTGTCGAGCTGTCCTATCTATCAGGAGATTGCCTCCTCCCAGATGATGGAAAGGGGGGCAGCCGTATGAACAAGCGTATTGCAGGGCTGTTAAAACCCTATCGTGGCAAGGTGATCTTTGCGGTTATTATCGGCGTCGTGTCCTCACTGATGAGCGTGCTGATTCCACAGATAGTCCGGACCATATCCTCCGTGATCGAGGAGGGGCTGAAAAGCAAGGTGGATTTCTCATCTCTCTCCTTCAATGCAGTTTTAGCTTTCGGGGCAGTGCTGATCGTGTTTGCTTTTGGCTACGCCCAGCAGTTCATGATGGCGGGCGTATCTCAGGATCTGTGCAAAAATATGAGGCGTGACATCTCCGCCAAGCTGAACCGCCTGCCGATTGCGTATTTTGACAGCCACAAAAGCGGTGACACGCTGAGCCGTGTTTCCAACGATGTCGATATGGTCAGCCAGTCGCTCGTCAGCAATATTACCAGCATCCTGTCATCGATGACCACGGTTATCGGCGCAACGGTCATGATGCTCATTACCAACTGGATTCTGGCACTCTGCGTCATGGTTGTTTCCATAGGCGGTTTTGCCATATCGCGAAAGGTGGCTAAGGCCGGCCGCAACTACGCAAGGACGCAGCAGAGGAGTCTGGGCGCCATCAACGCTCATATAGAGGAAGTTTTTACCGGCCATCTGGTAGTCAAGGCATTCAACTGTGAGGACGACGTTCGGGAATACTTCCATAAACGAAATCAGGATATGTACGAGAGCTCGTGGAAATCGCAGGTAGCGTCGGGCATAATGACGCCGGTCATGGCGTTCGTGGGCAACCTCGGATACATCATTGTCTGCATCGTCGGCGCAGCGCTGATCGTGGGCAATATCGCAGGCACTACGATTTCGGTCATTGTCGCGTTCATCCTCTATGTCAGGATGTACCAGTCCAATATCAGTAACGTGGCCTCGGCAATCGGCTCGATTCAGCCGGCCTATGCGGCAGCGGGGCGCGTGTTCGAGATTCTGGATGAGGACGAAATCGACGAATCGGGAGCAACCGAGACCATTCAGGATGTGTCCGGCGAGATTGGTTTTTCACATGTGAAATTCGGATATGTGCCGAACACGCCGATCCTCCATGATTTCTCCGCTGATGTAAAAAGCGGTCAGAAGGTGGCGATCGTCGGACCGACTGGTGCCGGAAAAACGACGATGGTCAATCTTCTCATGCGGTTTTATGAGCTGGATGGCGGTGAGATCCGGATTGACGGAACGCCGGTGTCAAAGCTGCACCGGGATAATCTCCATGATTATGTCGGCATGGTGCTGCAGGATACATGGACGTTCGAGGGCTCCATCCGTGACAACATCGTCTACTCCACCAAAGGGGTGACCGAGGAACGCCTGCGCGAGGTAATTGAGGATGTGGGACTGGATCATTTCGTGGATACGCTGCCAAACGGATTGGACACTATTCTCGGTGAACAGACTGAGGTGTCGGCGGGACAGAAACAGCTCCTGACGATAGCCCGCGCCATGATACGGAATCCGAAGGTCCTGATCCTGGACGAGGCAACCTCATCAATTGATACTCGTTTGGAAAAAATCATTACACAGGCGATCGACAAACTGACCGAGGGACGAACCTCGTTTGTGATCGCGCACAGGCTGTCCACCATCCGGGATGCGGATGTGATATTTGTCATGAAGGACGGAGATGTCGTAGAAACGGGCAAACACGAGGAACTGTTACAACGCAACGGCCTGTATGCGCAGCTGTACAACAGCCAGTTTGATGAAGGTGAGTAATGTCTCAGAGAGATGATAAACAATCAAAAAAAGTAATTAAAAACAGAACCAAGGCTATATCAAAACTGTTTAACAAATGGATCATTTTGTTTATGCTGGTCTATTTGTTTATTTCGGGTATATTCGGAGGACTGCTTGCCACATATCTTACTGACAACGAGACAAAAAAAACACTCTTCTTCTCGATTGATCAATACATGGATGTCACGGTCGGATACATGTATTCGACATTGTATTCCAATACGAACGCTATTATCGAGTTTAAGGACACACATGACCATTATTCCGGAGTGGATGCTTATCTGCAGGATGAGGTCAGAGATCTGAATTTAAGGGAACTTCATGTAGTTTCGCCGGATGGAATCATTCGCCATTCCTCCGTGACACAACTGGTCGGAAAAAAAACATCGGATATCGGGGGAGCACGGATCGATCTGAGACGTGTGTCAAATGCGGAGGAGAGAGATAATTATTACCGGGATTGCAAATTACAGGAAGAATACCAGAATGAGAATAAAATATATTATTGCGGACAGGTGATAGGCGAGGATTGCTTCGTCGGGAAGAAAGGATGGATGGTAGTTCTCGGTATTGTTTCCAGTCAGATTTCGGAAGAGCTGGTAATGCTGTCAAGAGTGTATTGCCAATCGGTAGCGGTCGGAAATGAAGGCATGATGATCGTGCTGGACAGGGAACAGAATCCTGACGGAACCTATTCGATGTTAGCGCCAAAGGATGATGGAACCTATTATGGCGTAGAGGGTGATGACGTCCCTGAAAAACTGCAGTTGGATTTACCTTCAATAGCTGAGGAATCAGATGATGATTCCTTCAGTGAAATATTTAAATATAATGCACCGAATGGCACGGAATACTATGCGATGTACCATCCCTACAATAAAACGATCGCAGTCGCTTTGTATCCCCGGTGGGAAGCGGCAAAGATGCGTGTCCTATCCGCGTTAGGATTTACATTTGCACTGTTTGTTCTCTCTCTGAGTCTGCTCATAATCCTGAATCGTATGCTGAAAAAGGGAATTGTACGGCCCCTGCAGAGGATGAACACCTCGCTGGAGAGAATCAGCATGGGCGAACTTGACGTCCGGATGGATGTGACCGATAATCGCGAATTTGCCATGCTGTCGGATGACATCAATATCATGGTGTTGTCCCTGAAACGGTATATACGGGACGCAGAGGGCAGGATTGACAAGGAACTGGCACTGGCCAGAACAATACAGCATTCCTCCGTGCCGAACACGTTTCCGCCATTTCCCGATCGGAATGAGTTCGCGATTTACGCATCCATGGATACGGCCAGGGAGGTAGGAGGAGATTTTTACGATTTCTTTTTCATTGATGACGACCATCTGGCTATCGTGATCGCGGATGTGTCAGACAAGGGAATACCCGCCGCCATGTTCATGATGCAGGCAAAGGCGCGCATCCATGGCCGTACCATGCAGGGCGGCACGCCCGCGCAAATCATGTATGATGTTAACAATGCTCTATGTGATGACAACGAGGCGAAGCTTTTTATTACCATTTGGCTGGCTATCATAGAGTTGTCAACCGGGAAGGGCATCGAGGTAAACGCAGGGCACGAGCATCCGGCTTTGTACAGGGACGGAGCCTACCGGCTGATCAAATATCCGCATTCGCCGCCGGTCGCAGTCATGAAAAACATGCCCTACGCGAACCGGGATTTTGTACTGCAGCCGGGAGAAAAGATTTTAGTTTATACGGATGGTGTAACCGATGCCGTAAACGAGAACAACGAACGGTTTGGGGACGATGGTTTGATGGCTGTTCTGGATTCCGCCGGAGACCTCGGTCCTGAGGAAACAATAACGGAGCTGCGCTCCGCGATCGGGACGCACACGGGAAACGCAAAACAATTTGACGATATCACAATTTGTTCCTTTTCATATTTCGGAAAGCATAATACGATACGGAAACTGGAGATTCCCGCCGAACCGGAAAAACTGAATGAGGTCGTCGCGTTTGTGTGTGACGATATCCCGAGCTCGGACAAATCGGTGAAGCTGCAGATCCGGATGGCGGTCGAGGAGATTTTTATCAACATTGCGTCCTATGCTTATACGGATGGAGAGGGGACGGTAACAGTCACCAGGGAACTTATCGGTGATCCGACTCCCAAGATCATTCTGACATTTTATGACAGCGGATTCAAGTATAATCCGTTGGACAAGGAGGACCCGGATATTACCCTCGAGGCGAAGGAACGCCGGATAGGCGGACTCGGTATTTTTCTGGTAAAGGAAAAAATGGACGAGATGACTTACACCTACGAGAACGGAATGAATGTGTTGAGACTGGTAAAGGAATTCAGGCATAATGATAATAATACATAATTATATACTGATTCAATCAGCGTTTCGTTAAAAGGTATATGAAAAAATGTTAACAAAAATCTAATTATTATTAAAGAAAAAATCTGGTAATTTTAAACTATTAAACTTAAACAAACAATATTAAACAAACAGTATTTTCCAAACATTTTTAAACTGGCAATTATAAACTAATAAAAGAAAAACAGGAGGGGACAAAATGGTAATTAACGAACAGCAATCATCTGAGGGACTTGTGCTGGAAATATCAGGCAGCATCGATACGAGCACGGCACCGGTGTTGCGTGAGAAAATCGCGGCGATTCCGGATTTTACTCCCAAGGTAACCATGGATTTCAAGGATGTTGAGTATTTATCCTCTGCAGGTCTGCGGGAGCTTCTGATCTGCCGCCAGCGTTTTGACGGGGATCGCATGCTCCTGATAAATGTTACGCCGGAGATCTATGACATTTTCCAGACGACCGGATTTCACATGATGATCCCGATGGAGGTCACTAATGACGAGGTAAGCACCTACGTGCATTTGTCGTTCAAGGACTTTTTGAAAAAGAAGGTCGAGACCACGCCGGATTCGATAGCGATAGCGGACATCGGTGGCTCATATACATGGTCGGACGTGGAGATCTATTCACAGATAATCGCGAACGGCCTCGAGGCCAAGGGCGTGAAAAAGGGCACACATGTGGCTATCTGCGGCGCGAACTCCGTGAATTGGGTGCTGACCTTTTTCGCGATACAAAAACTCGGTGCGATGGCGCAGCTCCTGAATTTTAACATGCGGGCATCAGAGATTGCGCGTGTGGCTGAAATCGGTGATATCACGCATCTGTGCTACGGGCAGATGCCGGAGATGAAGGACGAGGAGGCATATCTGGCCGAATTAAAGGCTGCCGGATCGCCTCTGCAGGAATTCATATCCATCCGCAACGACCGGCAGGATATACGTGAGCGCCGGGGCGAGTACGAGGCGATCAAGGACAAATTCGGATTTACCGTCAGGGAGGATGATCCCTGCGCGATGATATTCACATCGGGTTCGACCGGAAATCCCAAGGGCGTGCTGCTCTCCGCTTATAACGTACTGAATGCGGCTGAGATAAACTACAAGGATCAGACACTGGTTGATACGGATCGGACATGCCTGATCCTGCCATTGTTCCATATATTCGGTTTGGTTGCGGGGCTGTTTGCAAATGCGATCGCCGGATCGACCATATTTATTCCGAGAGATTTGCGTACAGACACGCTGATCGAGCTCATCGACCGTGAGAAATGCACGATCTTCCATTCGGTTCCGACGATGCTGATCGCAATGATGAACAACAAGGGTTTCTCAAAGGAGAAACTTGCTTCCATACGATGCACTATTATTTCCGGTGCCGCAGCCTCGGAGGCACAGATAAAAATGTTCAAGGATAATCTCCCGAACGACCATTTCCTAGCCTCATATGGTCTGTCAGAGATGGCGCCGGTATCCATCACGAAATATGATGACACCGAGGAACATGTGTTGCAGACCGTCGGCAAGCCGGTTGAAAATATCCAGATCCGCATATGCAATCCGGAGACCGGAGCGGAATGTCCGGTTGGCACCTCGGGTGAGGTACAGGTGCAGGGATTCAACCTGATGACCGGTTATTACAAGGTGGCGTTGGATATGCAGTCGATCGATACGGAGGGGTGGTTGCATACCGGTGATCTCGGATTCATGGATACTGACGGCTATCTGCATCTGTCCGGCCGTCTTAAGGAGCTTATTATCCGTGGTGGTGAGAACATCATGCCCGGTGAAGTAGAGGCGGCAATTTCGGAACTTTCGATCATAGACAATGTCAAGGTACTCGGCGTGCCGAGTGACTTTTTCGGCGAGGAGGTCGGTGCCTGCATTAAGCTGAAAGATGGTGCGGAATGGAACGAGGATGAGGTGAAGTCGGAGCTTGCGAAATCGCTCGCTAAATTTAAGATTCCGTCACACTTTTTCTTGTATGACGAATTTCCGATGCTAGGCACCGGAAAGATTGACGGTGTTAAATTGAAAGAAGATGTGATAAACCGATTGGCGCAGGGATAGGATATCTGCCGGTATTTTCTTCGCCTGACCAAATCAGTTGAGAGTCGAAGGAACGGATATTAGAGGAATCAAATGAAAACAAAACGAAAGCATAAAATATCTCTCGTCATAACAATATGGATCGCCGTGATCATGGGTATCGCGTGCGCTCTGTTTGCCGTGGTGTCGTATATCAGCATCTCCGGACGTGTAAAGCAGCAGACGCTCGGAGTGCTCCATCGCGATGTCGAGGATGTAACGGATTCCATAGAGAACATGATCAAGCTGGAGGTCGCGATCTACGTCAACAATTATGCGTCCACCTTTAACAATACAGCCAAAATGGAGAATCCCGATGAGGTCTCCGCCGGTTTACAGAATGTAGAAAGCGGCACGGAGGTTAGCATCCTCGATTCGAACTGGGTTGTCCTGGCATCCTCCAACAAGGATCTGATCGGCTATGACTGTCATGATGACAAGGTGCTGGCAGACGTTTTGGATACAGAGAATGGAAAACCGATGCAATCCGAGATGACAGAGGTCTCAGCCGGCGGAAAACGACAGATGCTGTACTCGGCACAGCCGTTTTCTGACGGAAGTGGCTATCTGCTGTTCGGTATGGCAAAAGACCGATATGATTCATCGCTGATCATGTCCGGCGCGTATACGGTCAATTATCGGCGCGTTGGGGAATCCGGTTACCTGCTCATGATTGACGGGGACGACGGCTTGGTTATGTGCAGCTACAAAAATGAGCATGCCGCACAGTCTGTCAGCGAGTCAGGTCTGAACATTGAGCTGGGTAGGGACTATGCTTTTGAAAAAATGCAGGAGACGGTATTCGGCGTTCCCTCCTATGTGGAGGTCAACCGGATCGAGGACTATTATATTGCCGGCGTATATCCGGTCAGCGAGTCCGAGGCATTTTTCCTGAGCATGATCGGCGGATTTCTCATTCTCGAGATTGGTCTGTTTGTTATCCTGTTTATCACGCTCATCATTCTGATACGGAAACTTATCGTGTCAAATATCGTGCGGATGAACAATACGCTGTTAGACATCACGGATGGAGATCTCGACAAACGAATAGACATAAAAAGTACCTATGAGCTTGACTCTCTCTCCGACGGCATCAACCGGACGGTGGATCGTCTGCAGGATTTCATCGCGGAGGAGGCAGCGCGGTATGAGGAGGATCTGTCGGTGGCGGAATCGATCCAGAGCGCATCACTCCCCTCGATATTCCCGCCGTTCCCCGAACGAGATGAGTTTGACCTGTTCGCGAGCATGAATGCGGCCAAGGAAGTAGGCGGCGATTTTTATGACTTTTTCATGCCGGATTCTGATACTCTTGTATTTCTCATTGCGGATGTTTCGGGAAAAAGTATCCCGGGTGCCATGTTTATGATGACAGCCAAAACGACGATCAAGGATCTGGCGGAGAGCGGGCTGCCTCCGGCTGAGGTTATGAGGCAGGCAAATAACAAGCTTTTTGAAGGAAATGAAGCCCAGATGTTCGTGACCGTCTGGCTCGGTTATCTTGACCTGAAAACGGGAGTGGTTCGCGCGGTCAATGCCGGCCATAATCCGCCGATGCTGATTCATGACGACAAGGCGGAACCGGTAATGCTGAAACCGAACATCCTGATGGCCATGTTTAATAATCCGAAATACGTGGAGCATACTGTGCGGCTGCAGTCCGGAGATGTTTTGTTTTTGTATACGGACGGAATCACGGAAGCGCAGGGCGATGACGGCGAGCAGTATGGGAATGACAGGTTGAAAGCCATACTGTCGACGGCGGGCATGCCTGTGGAACAGATATGTGACATGGTGACCGCGGATGTTAATAAATTCACGGCCGGAGCGGAGCAGTTCGATGACATGACAATGCTGTGTATCCGGTATCACGGACAGAAACAGGATTAAATGTAAGTTAATAAAACTACCATGTCTGGAAGAATGGAAATTGTCTGGGGGGATAATAAAAAATGAGCAAACTGGAAATTAATAAAACAGTCGAGGGAACCAAATATGTGTTTATGCCGGAGGGTGAAATAAACACGAATACCGCACCGGAATTTGAAAAGGAGCTGGATGCGGCGCTGTCCGATGTGACGGAGATGATCATTGATTTTGAAAAGGTTACTTATGTATCATCGGCCGGGCTACGCGCTGTCATAGCGACCTATACAAAGATAGAAGGAAAAGCAGAGATGAAATTGATAAATATGAGTGAGGGCGTACGTGAAGTGTTCGAGATGACCGGGTTTGCCGACTATGTTAATATCGAGTGATTGCGAATTCAATTGATGTTATAATCCGGCGTACGAGTAAATATTTTATGTAAAAGAATTGTGGAGAAAAAGACATGAAAATTACTATCGATCAAAAAACAGAAAAAGATATTCAGGTTGTGGTTCAGGGGCGCATAGACACCGTGACCAGTCCGCAGTTTGCTGCCGCACTGAAGGAGGTTGATATCTACGGGAAAAATGTGACCTTTGATTTTACGGATGTAGAGTATGTTTCATCGGCAGGACTCAGGCATCTCCTTGCGGCCAAACAGTCGAACGGAGACGGTGTGATGCGCCTTTTGAACGTATCGGACGAGGTGCTGGATGTCCTCAAAATGACCGGTGTGGAAAACTATTTTGAAATATCCGGCAATGAGGATAAAAAGACCTCATATGTTCAGAAATCCTTCAAACGTATACTGAAGGAGAAAAATGAATATCCATATTCCGTATTCCTGACAGAGGGTGACGTAGTTTACACCTGGGGCGATATTGAACGCTGCTCTCAGATCATCGCGCATGATCTGGCAGGTTTGGGTGTAAAAAAGGGTTCGCATGTCGGGATATGCTCCGCCAACTCGGCGAACTGGGTGCTTACCTTTTTCGCGGTTCAGAAACTCGGAGCGATCGCCTGCCTGCTCAATTTCGGCTATGGACCGGAGGAGATTGTTACCGTGGCTCGTGCCGGCGATGTAGATGTTCTCTGCTACGGAGAGATTTCAACCATGACTGATGAGAAGTCATTTTTATCAGCTATAACAGCGGATGAGAGCCCGATCAAAGCGACCTATGATATCCGCAGAACCATACAGTTTATGGACAGGAGTTCGGAGTACGACGCGATTGCCGCGCTTTACTCGGAACCGGTTGAGAGTGATGATGCCTGCGTGATGATCTACACTTCCGGATCAACCGGCGTGCCGAAAGGAGTGTTGCTCTCCTCCTACAATATACTGAATGCGTCCCGTTCCATGTCGGAGACGATCCGTATCACCGAGGAGGACAAGTTGTGCCTGATTCTGCCTTTGTTCCACATTTTCGGAATGACTGCAGGGTTGTTCTGCAATATTTTAGAGGACGGTCAGGTCGTAATACCGCAGGATATCCGAACTGCTACAATACTTGAAACAATAGAGAAGCAGCAGTGTACGCTGTTCCATTCAGTACCGACGATGTTGCTGGCCCTGATGAATAACAAGAATTTTGATTTCAACAGGATTTCCTCCCTTCGTGCCAGCATTCTTGCAGGGGCGCCCGTTACCCAAACGCAGCTCATTGAGATGTCAGAGCGGTTTGAGGGCGTCCGCTTTTTCTGCGCTTACGGACTCAGCGAGATGGCGCCGGTCAGCATCACGGGTTATGACGACTCAATAGAGCTGGTGGCAACGACCGTCGGCAAACCGGTCGAGAACATAGGCATCCGCATTGTCAGTACCGAAACAGGCGAGATATGTAAACCCGGTGAGACCGGCGAGATACAGGTCGAGGGGTACAACCTCATGCTCTATTATTACAAGGTCGATCTCAAGGATCAGGCGATCGACGCGGAGGGCTGGCTGCATACGGGCGACATGGGCATGCTCGACGAGAGCGGTTACCTTCATATTACCGGCCGTTTGAAGGAACTCATCATACGCGGTGGCGAGAACATCATGCCAAGCGAGGTCGAGGGAGCGGTTTCGAAGCATCCAGATGTGGAGAATGTCAAGGTGGTCGGAGTGCCGGATGCTTTCTTTGGCGAGGTTGTGTGCGCATGTATAGTGATGCGTCCGGGAACCGTATTCGACGAGGAGACTATGAAGACGTTTTTGTCGGAGCAGCTGGCAAAATACAAGCTGCCTGCTTATTACATGGTATACGATGAGTTTCCGAAACTCGCCAGTGGCAAGATGGATTCAGTGACGATCAAAAGGGATGCGGTGGCAAAATACGGGAAACCGTAAAAATAGAATCGATGACCGGGTTTTGGAAACCATGACATCAGAAAAAGGGTGTGGTGCATAGAATGGGAAGCAGGATATTTGATAAAAAGGATGCGGTATTTCGCGGTGGACCGATGCAGAGTTTCTGGTACGCGGACGAACATTATCCCTATCATCTCAAGGCATTCGCCGTGCTGGATTCCGATGTGGATCCGGTGCATTTAAAAAAAGCATGGGACCGGACGAAGCAGATCTACCCGGTTATTGACATGGCCATGCAGGTGTTTGATGAGGACATTTACTTTTTTGATGTCAGTCCGGAGATAGGAAACACGGACGAGAGCGACGCGCCTGTTTGCCCGGGTGGGGAGGCCACGGCCGGGCGCGCGATGGCATTGACTTTTTCCGGAAAAACCATCACGCTCACAGCCTATCATTCCCTGGTGGATGAGTTTGGTATCCGTCAGGTGCTCGCCACACTGTTGCGCGCGTATTTATGTGATTTTCCCGGTTCATTTGATCCGGAGTTTAAACCGGAGGATATATTTATTCAGAACACAATGCTGGCACCGGAGGATTATAAACCGCAGCCGCTCACGTTATACGGTAATTCGGCTGATATTTTTTATGATGATTCGATTCCCTATGACATGGATGAGCCGATGACAGCATCGTGCATTCGCGTATCGAGGCGGGCGTTTATGGAAATTGCCGGGTCATGTCCGGAGGCAGTATTGAGTGCTATTACAGCGCGAACCGTCTACGAACTTTACACGAATGAGCGTCGGGCACTGAGTCTGGACATGCTGACTGACTTTCGAGGCGCGTTCGGAATCCGGTCCTCGATCGCGCCCTGTTCCAAACACTTGCCGATGATAGTTTCCTATGATGAGGTTATGGAGGGCTCATTTGAGGAGGCTGTGCAGAGGATATGTTCTCTGCGCGAGACACAGACAAGTGATGATTATCTGAAATCCTATCTCGCTCTGGATAACACCTATGCAGTTCTCGGTCAGAAACGGCCGGCGGCTGCGGTGGCGTATATGGATGTTTTAAGTCCGGCGCTGCAACGGATGGCTTCATCCTCTGGTATGTCAGACGCACAGGGATCGGAGGCAGAGAAAATCGGTTCGGGTACCGCGCGTGAATTGATGTCGGAATCGGATGTAAATGCTGTGGAAACCGGACTTCCAATCCGTCAGGTTGCGGTGTCATATTTGGAAAAACGGTCGGTTCTGATGATTGGATACGGTGAGTCGATGTGGATATATCTGCAGTTCGGAGATCGGACGGAGGACTACACAAACGCAATGATGCGTGTACTTGAGAATGTCGGAATCGAGGCAACGGTCATAACAGAGGCGAGACGGGTTCCGGTTGAGATAACAGAAGCATAGTATCCGGATAAGTGAGTCGAGGCGATTTTCAGAGCGTGTACATTTTTTTGGCAAAAAGAATACCGATATTTGCAGGGCATGGAGGATTTAATGAATAAATCGGATAAACGAGAAGTATTTAATGGCGGTTCCATGTCACCCTTCTGGGACCATGACCATTTTAATCCATATCATAACCAGTTCTCCGTCGAGCTGGATCATGAGATCGATCCGGAGTTGTTAGCACAGGCGTGGAACAAAACCAAAGAGGTCTATCCGCTTATTGACTGGGTGCCTGAGCGGGTTGGCGGGGATGTGGTGTTTTATGAGGATGACCTGAAGAATCCACCAATCCATAGCGCTGTGTCTGTAATCCCGGGAGGGGAACTCACGGCCGGAAGGACTTTTTCCCTGACCTATGATAAAAACAGAGTCACCATGAACGCATTCCATTCCATCGTGGACGGCGGCGGGATCAGCAGTATTTTTTCAACGATGCTGTATTTCTATCTGTCGCTCTACACCGGAGTCCGGGACGATGAGCCACTTGTCATGACACGGACGGGACGAAAACCCGAGGAGTATTTCGTGCCTATGTCATCTGTTAACATGAGGGATTTTACACCGGTTCCGCTCGTGAGTTATGCGAAACGGGACGGCATGTTTATTGATGAGGAGCTCGCGCCTGACGATGAGGGGCGAATCGAACGCGCCTGCCTCAAAACACCGGTGCAGCCGTTCATGGATTTTTGTAAAAAGCACGGCGCAAACCCATCCTCAATGCTGGTATATTTATTAGCGAAGGTTATATATGATCTGTATCCGGACAGAACCGGAGATATTGCGTTTGTTCTGACTATGAGTGTACGGAAGTTTTTCAACGCGCCGGAATCAATAGCAAATTGCTCGGCCAATCTACTGATACCGGTTCGTCATGATGATATTACCGATGATGAACAGATCAGCAAAGCGATCAAAAACATCCGCTCGGTGATCAGTTACCAGCAGAGTGAGGATTACATCAAAACGCTGACTGCTTTTTATGACACCTATGACTGGATATTGGCGAAACGTTATGCGTTTGTTACCTACATGGGAAAATTCAATGTCGGTTCGCAGACCTCACATGTCCGCTCATTCAGGATGACGGACGACGCGACGAGCAGCCTGTACATGATGGATCTGAACGGAGAGTTTGTTATCTCGTTCCAGTTCGGGCGCGCGACCGGAAAATACATGCAGGGGCTCCGCGAGGTGCTTACCGGTTACGGGCTGACGGCCGAGGTTTTGACCGAGCCGGAAATTGTTTTGCCGGATGCCGAAAAACCGCAGATTTAGTGTAATAGTTTTGTTCTGTATTTGGTCGGGATTATCGGATTTAGGGGTGCTTTTTGATGAGTAGCAATGAAATAGCAGTGAAAAAAACTGTGGCTGATTGTGTGTTTGGAGGACTGATTTGATCAATAAAAAAGAAGAATATTTTCATTTCGGAACCGTCAAAAATATGTTCTGGCTGATGGACCGTAACAACGACATACATATCAGATATGTAGCGACGCTGGATCATGAAATTGATGATGAAATTATAAAAAAAGCATGGGAAAAAACCAAGCTTGTTTATCCGATCATTGATACCATAATAGATGTCGTGGACTGGGATATTTATCTCTATACTGCCAATGGCGAGAATCCCGTGATGCACGGGGAAAGGCCCGCCATGCCGGGATCGTCAGTTGTGGGAAATCGCGTTGTTACGCTTACGGTTTACAAAAATAAAATAACTATGAACGCGTTCCATACCCTGGTCGACGGCGGCGGTCTGTTGCAGATTATGCAGACGCTTCTGTATACATATCTGTCGGAATACACAGGCGAGACAGATGGCGTCACGACAGTGCAGCTTGAGGAAAACCGGGATGCAGGAGAATATTACCGGATCCTGGGTGAGGGCGATCTCGGAGAATTCGAGCCGCAGCCGCTTTTTCTGTATCCGTTTAAACGGGAATTTGTCGAGGACGAGGAGATGCGTCCGGGCGATGATGGGGCGCGGATATTCGGAGCACTGCAATTTGATAAGGGAGACTTTTTAAAACTATGCAAGGCGAACGGCGCCAATCCGTCTGCGATGCTTTGTCTCTGGTTTGCACAGGCGTTTTACCGGTTGCATCCGGAGGAACGCAGGGATGTCGGGCTTGCGATCACGATCAGCGATCGGAAAACATTTGGGATGGAGAAATACATTTCCAACTGCCTGTCAATGGGGATTTTAGATATCAGTCACGAGATGGCGATGATGCCTGAAACAGCTGCGAAAATCCGACGGGACATCTCAATGCAGCGCACGGATGATTACATAAAAACCTTCTGGCAGTTTGAGAGCACTTACGGTTGGAATCATATCCACCGCCTCGGTCTGGTCACCTATATCGGAACGGTTGACATCGGCAGTCTGACCGGACATATTACGGATTTCAGGATGGAAACAAACTCCTGTAACAACCTGTATTTAGCGGATATGAATGATGAGTTTATCCTGATGTTCCAGTTCGGCCGCGTGACGAGGGAGTATATGAATGAGTTTAAAAATCTGTTGACGGAGGCCGGAATTAGCGCAACGGTTAACACCGAACCGGAAACGGTCATTACCGACAGGGATGACAGAATATTGGAGTATGTGAACAGTCCGATTTAGGGATACGGCTGATGCAACCGGACGGTTTCATTAGAGTAATCATACAAGATAAGAGGAGCGAATAAATGGCAAGTGAAAAAGCATGCGTTCTGGATCTCGGCACCGAGAAAAATCTGTTCTGGCTGATGGACAATAACAATCCTATTCACCTGCGCTACACAGCGACGCTGGATCATGAGATCGATTCGGAGATACTCGCGGAGGCATGGGAGAAAACAAAACGCGTCTACCCCATCATCGACTGCGTCCCGAGTACGGCGGACGGAAACATCAAATACTATGCAGATGACAGCAGGACATCAAAACCGATCCGCAGCAAAAACCCGATCACTCCCGGCAGCGAGGAGGCCCGTGGGCGAGTGATCAGCACGACCTATGATGGGAACAGGGTATCCGTCAGCGCCTACCATTCTCTCGTTGACGGCGGCGGCCTGACGATGATATTCCGCACCTATCTGTATTTTTATCTCGCGCTTTTTACCGGTGAGGAGGACGATAATCCATCGGTGGAGACGCGCGAGGGGCGTGTACTCGATGATTATTATTGTGTACTCGGTGGCGCGGATTTTGAGAATTTTGAGAATCAGGCTCTCGTCACTTACCCGTTCAACAGCGAGTATTTTACCGATGAAAAAATCGCTCAGATGGAGGACGGCACCATTCCGATGGGATCGATCCGTTTTTCCTCGGAGGAGTTTATAAAATTAAGCAAATCGCGCGGCGGCAATCCGTCATCATTGCTCTGTGTTGCGCTGGCGAGGGCGGCGTACAGGCTGCATCCCGAGGAGCGACGCGGGGTTGCCTTTTCCTTCACACTCAGCGCGAGACAGGCGCTGCATCACGAGGACTGTATTTCCAACTGTTTGTCCATGGCGCTTGCCTATACCGATTATGAGGGCGTGCAGGAGGAAAAAGTCAGCGAAACCGCATCACATATACGTGAATTAATGAACTACCAGCGACAGGCGGACTACATAAAAACCATGGGCGAGTTCTGCAAAACTTATGCGTGGCAGCAGGTGGACCAGTATGCGCTGATCACCTACATGGGACGTTTGGACATCGGCAAAAACACCTCGCATATCGTGGATTTTGAAATGCCGACCAACGCGCATATGAACTGTTACATGATGGATCTGAACGGAGAGTTCATTGTCCTGCTCCAGTTCGGACAGGCGACGGATGAATACCTGCAGGCACTGTCGGAGGTTATCACGGAGATGGGTGTTCCGGCGCGCGTGCATGCTGCGGCGCATCCGGTGGATTTAGATTCGGATACTCCGACCGTCTGATACTATGCGGCGGATTATCCAGCCGTCAGACTTTTACAGAAAATGAACAGTCATCCCCGGCACGCATGGGCGAATCCCGTCAGCGAGCCGAAGGATCTCAATATAAAAAAGGAGGCATAACAACTCATGAAAAAGATTCTATCCTACATGAAGGCACAGGAGTGGGTATACTTCGTGCTGTTTGTCGGGCTGATTTTCGGTCAGGTACTCCTGTCCCTGAAATTGCCTGATTTCATGCAAGGCATCACCAACGCCATGCAGGCAGGAAATGGAGATATCGGCGATCTCGTAATGCCGGCGATCCTGATGCTGCTCTGCACACTCGGGTCTGTTGCGTGTGCTGTGCTCGGAGGTCTCTGCCTCGCGCTGCTGACCTCCAAGGTAATTCAGCGTATGCGCGCGGAAACCTTCCAGAAAATTATTTCATTCGACCTGGCGGACATGAACACGCTCTCTCCGTCGAGCCTGATCACACGATGCACAAACGATATAGCCCAGATCCAGAACTTCTCCGGAATGGGTCTGCAGATCCTGATTCAGGCGCCGATCACCGTCGTGATTGCCGTTATGAAAATGGGCAGCAACGGAAAATGGCTTACGGTCACCATCGCAGTCGCGGTGATTCTGACCATCATCGCGCTCACGCTGTTCCTGTGTTCAATTTCCAAAACCACCAGGGTGCAAAAACTCATGGATACTATCAACCGGATCACCAAGGAGCACCTGACCGGTATGCGTGTCGTACATGCCTACAACGGCTATGATTATCAGAAAAACCAGTTTGAGACCGTCAACAGCGATCTTACGAAAAACAATATCACGGCAAACCGTCTGATCGGTTCCGTCGGACCGTTCTTCACACTGAGTATCAACCTGCTCAACTTGATCATCGTTTATCTCGGTGGCGTCATGATACGCGAACTGGTCGAGACAACGGAGAAACAGAGCCTGTTTGCTGAAATGGTTGTGTTCTCCTCGTATGCGGTCCAGGCAATCTCCGCATTTGCCATGATGATCATCATCATTGCGGCTCTCCCGAGGACGGTTGTTTCGATCAAGCGAATCAACGAGGTATTGTACACGGAAAATGCAATAAAGGACGGACATGCTGAAACAGGCGCGAACGGCCAGATCGGAACGATCGAGTTTCGTGATGTGTCGTTCAGATATCCCGGTTCTCCTGAAAACGTGCTTTCAAATATTTCATTTAGAGTGGAGCGCGGACAGACCGTGGCAATTGTCGGGGCAACCGGTTCGGGCAAAACGACGCTGATGAATCTGATCCCACGTTTCTACGACGCGACAGAGGGCGTTGTCATGGTGGACGGACGTGACGTCCGGGATTACAAGCTGTGGGCTCTGCGCGACCGGCTCGGTTATGTTCCACAGAAAAGCTTTTTGTTCTCAGGAACGATCTACTCAAACATCGACTACGGCCAGAGAACCGGACTGCAGAACACACTGTCGGATATCAAAAAGGCCTCCGAGATCGGCCAGTCCCGTGATTTCATTGAGAAAAAGGAAGGCGGCTACGAGGCCAGAGTAGAGGAGGGCGGTTCCAATTTCTCCGGCGGCCAGCGCCAGCGCCTGACAATTTCACGTGCTGTTTGTCGTGATCCGGAGATGTACCTGTTTGATGATTCCTTCTCCGCACTCGATTTCAAGACAGACGCGACACTTCGAAAAACACTCCGAAGCCATGCGAAGGATGCCACCCAGATAATTGTCGGCCAGCGTATCGGCAGCATCATGCATGCGGACAATATCCTCGTTTTAGACAAGGGCGAGATTGTCGGCAGCGGAACGCATGAGGAGCTGCTCGCGAATTGCCCGATCTATCAGGAAATCGCATCGTCGCAGATGCTGACAAAGGAGGTGGGATGATATGAGCAAGCAGAATAATCAGAAAAAAGAAAAAGGCGCATTCGGAAGGCTCCTGCTCTATATGAAGCCCTGGTGGGGAATACTCGCCGCAGTGCTCGTCCTTTCGCTGACCGGTGCTATACTGAACGTTCTTGCGCCGGGCTTTATCGCGGACATCACAAACTATATTGAAGAAGGCATCAATGGTGAAATGGATGCGGAAAAGATCTGGACCACAGCCATGATCGCGTTTGCGATACTCGGCGGTTCCTTTTTATGCAATTTCATCCAGACGATGCTGACTCCGGTCATGTCAATGCGAACCGCGCAGAAAATGCGTCGTGATATCAATGAAAAAGCAAACAAGATCCCGTTGAATTATTTTGATACCAATCCGGAGGGCGAGGTCCTCTCCACAATGACAAATGACGTCGACACGGTATCACAGTCATTTGCCAATACACTGCCGTCTATGATCGTCGCTGTTTGTACGATTTTAGGTGCATTTGTAATGATGTTTACGATGAACTGGATCCTCGCGATCACTACGATCGTGGCGTCCCTCGTCGGAGTGACCATATCCGCAATTATCCTGAAAAAATCCTCACCGCTGTTCTCCATGAACCAGAACCGTTTGGCAGGACTGAACTCAGCAGTGAACGAGGATATCAAGGGCCATCTCGTCATCAAATCGTTCGGCGCGGAGAGAGAGGTCACGGAGAGTTTTCTGGCGTTGAATGACGAGTTGTACAGTTCAACCTGGAAGAGCCAGTTTGCCACCTCGGTGCTGATGCCTGTTTCATCGTTCTCGAGTAACCTGGGGTACGTTGTTGTCTGCATCGTCGGCGCTCTGCTCGTGATGAAGGGACAGACGGATGTCGGTACTATTGTGGCATTTATCTCATATGTCAAGATGTTTTCGGATCAGGTCTCCACAGTCACGCAGTCGGTGGGCAACATCCAGCCGGCACTCGCGGGCGCGAAACGAATCTTCACTATGCTGGAAAACGAAGAAATGACCGACGAGGGCCATACATCCGTGGACGAGAAAAAGGTAACCGGGCAGGTTTCCTTTGACCATATCAAGTTCGGCTATGTCAAGGATCATATCATCATCAATGATTTTTCATTGGATGTGAAGCCGGGTCAGAAGGTTGCCATTGTCGGGCCGACCGGTGCCGGAAAATCGACGATCATAAACCTGCTGACACGTTTCTACGAACTGAACAGCGGCGACATTCGCATCAACGGAACCTCGATTTACGACATGCCTCGTGAGACGCTTCACGATCTCATCAGTATAGTTCTTCAGGATACCTGGACGTTCCAGGCTTCGATTCGGGACAATATCATTTATTCCAAGGAAGGCGTTACCGATGAGTTATTTAAAAAGACAGTTGATGATGCCGGTCTGACCGAGTTTATACGGACGGCTCCGGACGGCGCAGACACGCTGATCCGCGAGGAGGGAGACATCTCCTCCGGACAGAAACAGCTCATCACGATCGCGCGCGCGATGATCAAAAATGCGCCGATCCTGATCCTCGACGAGGCTACATCATCGGTCGATACACGTACCGAGTTGCTCATCCAGAAGGCTCTCGATACGCTGATGGAGGGGAGGACCAGCTTCGTTATCGCGCATCGTCTCTCCACGATCAAAAACGCGGATGTCATCCTGGTGCTCAAGGACGGCGATGTGCTTGAGACCGGAACGCATGACGAGCTCATGGCGAAGAAAGGCTTCTACGCAGATCTGTACATGAGCCAGTTTGACAACGGCGAAGGGGATGTGGCATAGTACATGAAAATGTAATGCTATTTATGTTTACTGTAAATCTGAAGAACAGAACGGAGGTTGAAGATGTATCTTTCAAGTAAAAAGCATCTGTTATCAACTACATTGATAATAACAACACTGATCCAATTGGTATCAACCGCTTCTCAGCATGTGCTCAGGAGAATAATGGGGGGAGGAAGTGAAAACGCGGCTACGGGAATAGACATATCTGTCTGGATTATGCAGCATACCTTAATCGCCTGTGCATATGTACTCTCCCTGATCGTTATTATGCTTGCCATAATGCGCGTCAAACACTATATTGGTGTTGTGGACAAGGATGACAGAGCCATGATGGGGCGTCTCCAGGAGGATAAATTCGGTGAAAACCTGTCTGCACTCCCTGCGGAGATGATACAAAGGCTGCTGGGTCTCTGGGCGGTAATCCTGACAGGAATCGGAATTCTCCAGACAATCTTTTTAGTCATGTATCACAATTTCATTGTTGATGTGAGCGCGATAGATAACTACGAAAATGAACTGACCACGATTTACAGCCATATGGACGGGTTCAAAAACCTCATCATGATATTTGCCCTGTTGCTCGGAGTCGTTATAACGGCCGTGATGCTGGGGAACAAAACCTTCACGATCATATCCGCGGTTGTTGCCGTTGCATTGCTGCTGGCGTTTTGTATCCTTAACATAAACAAGGTGGCACTGTTCGGTGTGCAGGTAGGCATCTCATGGACATCCATTGCATTCCAACTGATCAGCACCGTAGGCATGATTCTGTTTGCCATATATTTGCGCGTTAAGTACAAGGGGGTTTAAAACGCTTTTTTTAAGGAGGTATTACATGAGAAAAGCACAGATGAGAACATGCGCTGTTATGATGACATTCGCGTTGGCTGTCGGCGGTGTGACCGTATCGGAGAAGCCCGCATCGGCTGCGGAAAAGGCTGTCATAGTCAGCTCGAACATGACAGTTTCAGTAGGTCAGAGCAGCACGATCATGTTGAAGAAAAAGGTATCCGGCGCGACCTATTCATTCAAGTCGAAGGATACCGGGATCGCAACGGTTACAAAAAAAGGAAAGGTCACCGGCAAAAAGGAAGGCTCTACCAAGATCGTTGTCAAACAGACCAAGGATGAAAAAACGGTCAATGTCGGAACCGTCAAGGTAAAGGTAACCTCAAATAAAAAGAGGAAGGCAAAGGAAATAACTGTTCCCATTTACGGCATTGATACCAAGAAGTTTTCACTGTATTTTGTGGATGGCGGCGATATCCCTTATTTGAGTGAGAAGGAATTGATCGAACAGCTGACGGATTATTTTTCAGGCGCTTCCCTGAATCCTGATATAAAGCTGAGTCAAACCGATTCAGTAACCAGACTCGACCGGAAGGGCCAGGCGATCGCAGAGATCAGTTATGATGAGAACTCGATATGGTTTTCCGATGAAAATGCCTTTTTCCAGAAGGATGAAAACCTGATTGGTAACGACCAGATCAAATCAAACGATAAAATCTTTAAAAAGGATAAATCAGTCAGCACCACTTTGTACGGAAACGATATGATGGTCAATCTGGGTGCTTATGGCATTGAACTGGTGCAGTCTGATAAAGGAAATCTGATACCGCTTCAGACATTGAATGACTTTTTCTTCCAGAGGATGCAGCTAAACTTTTTATACAACGGAGAGTACATTTTTGTGACGGACATTTCAGGATTGGATCCGGAGATGGCCGAGATTTATCACAAGACTGAGAAGAAAACACCGAGCAAGGAATTTGCGGAGTACAATTATAACGAACTTTGTATCATGCTGGACCACCGGTACGGGTTGAAGGATACGCATGGAATTACCTGTTTTGCCGATTTTTTTCGTAACAGCGGCCTCATGGTGAAATTAAAATCCACGGATGTTTCCGAATTTGAGGAGGGACTGTACGAGCTGATCAATGTGTATATTGATGATTTGCATACGAGGTTTCTGTCAACATCCTGTCAGTCAAAATATGCTACGACAGGTGATATCCAAAACGCGATCGGCGGATCAGTGCAGTCAATCTCGAGGAATGCATACTTTAGCCAGAAGGGCGTGTTGAAGGCTGCCAGGGACAAAAATCCCAATGCCGGGCTGCCCTATTATGAGTTAGGTGATACGGCATATATCAGCTTTGATGATTTTGAGGTAGAAGTTGGTTCGTCGGCTGAATACACTGCGGTTCCTGGGGATCTGACCGAGGTAGGAGAGGATACGGTCAAGCTGATGATGTATGCTCACAGCCAGATCCGGCGGGCAAATTCTCCGATCAAAAATGTGGTTTTGGATCTCTCTACGAACGGAGGCGGCACCATCTACGCTGCGGTATATCTGGTTGGAACCTTTTTAGGCAAGGCTGCGGTGGCAACGAAGGACACGATAACCAATGCCATGACCTATGCTCAGTACTATGTGGACAACAATCTGGACGGCGTGTTTGATGACAAGGATACGTTCACAGGTCTGAACCTCTATTGCCTGACCTCGCGCCTGAGTTTCTCCAGTGGTAATTTCGTTTCCTGTGCGTTCAAGGATTCCGGCAAGGTCACTATGATCGGCCAGACCAGCGGAGGCGGCAGCTGTGCCCTTTATTGCGCGAGCACTGCATATGGATCCATATTTAACATCTCAAGTCCGTGGCAGTTCAGCTTTTACAAAAACGGTTCATTCTACAATGTAGACAGGGGAGCGGATCCGGATGTATATATCCGTGACCTGACCAAACTCTATGACAGGGAATATGTTAATGCACTGATCAAAAAGATAGATTAAGGGGTTGATGTTACAATGAAAACCAGAAAGATAGTTTTCCTGGCGGCAATAATATTTTTGACAGCGCTGGGAATCAGGGCTATGAGGCCTGAGGCATCCGCCGAGGAGACCCGCCCGTATATCGAGAATGACAATTCACCGACGCAGACTCCGGGAGGCTCGATAGTTATCCAGCCGGATGTTCCAACGGCGACGCCGAACGGTGAGATAATTATCCAGCCGGGTGAGCCGACGACAGCTCCCGGAACAACGGATCCCGGGACAGAGGTTCCGGTTGTGCCTACTCCGCAGGTTATAGACCCTTCGACCGAACCGGTAGCAGAGAGCGTTTCGTTAGGCGCTGCGAGGTTAGACATTCACCCTGCCCAAAAAACGGTTCTGACCGTCTGTGGCTGCGTGACCGGCTCGGGCTGTGATGTTGTTATGACATCCACGGATACCAGGGTTGTTACCGTGAATAATAACGGAAACGTGCGCGGAGAAAATACCGGCAAGGCGAAAATTGTCGTGCATGTCCTGTGGTGCGGGAACGTAGTAAAGGAAATGGTCTGTGATGTTGCGGTCACGGCAAAAAAGGTTTCCTACAGCAATCTGCGTAAAAAACTGAGCAAACAGAAGGCTGATAAAATGCTGTTTGCAGATGAAGGCAGCTCCGCATCAACGCTGACACTCTATGACGGATTATACTGGGTGTTCAAGGTACATCCGGGCGACTACACGTACGGCTCAGGCGATGAGACGATTTATTATTATCCAAAGATCATCGCGAAAAAGGAAGGCGACCATTCGATACTTCGTTTAGGAGTTGAGTTGCGCTCGTTTGTGGAGATAAAGGACAAGGTTTCGCGGTCATTCAAAACAATGAAATTCTCCGGTGGCGGCAAGACGGTTTCGATATCCGGTTCCACCACCTGCAGGTACAAAACGATCGGCAGTTATATCCGTTGGCAGATCCGTACGCAGGGAACTTTTTACCTGTCTGCGGACAGCAACACACATCTGTCGCGTCTTGACACTCTGAACGAGATACTGTCCGTGAAAAAGCCGGTGATCACCGTGAAGGACACCGTCCACAATCGCAAATATAAATGCAAGATAACAGCTGAGCAGGCTAAAAACATCAAAAAGCTGATCAAGAAATATAAAAAGGTTTTGAAGGCGTTTTGGTAACAATCATGACAGACGTTACTGTTCACACCGGTTTTTCTGCATGGCAGAGTGACAGACGTGAATAGCAACTGATTGATACGAGCATCCGGAAAACAGAAAATCTCATCATATAGGGGGAAAATAAATGTTCCGTAAAGCATTGAAAAAGGGAATTGCGGTATTGACTGTGACCGCGCTGGTGCTGTCATGCGCCGCATGCGGAAATGAAGAGAAAAAGGAAGACGCATCTCCGGACCCGGAGGTCGAGGCAGAGGCTACGGAGGAACCGACTGAGGAGCCGGCGGCAGAGACGCCCGAACCGGAACCTACAGCCGAGCCCGACGACGGAAACATGATCAAGGACGGCGGTTTTGATAAAGGACCATCATGGGCTATTTATAAACAGAGTGGCGGTTCGGGCTCGGATACTATTGAGAACGGCGAATTGGTTTTGACCATAACCGATCTCGGCGAGGTGCAGCACGGTGTCCAGATTTACTATGACGGATTCCAGTTGAATGAGGGCGCGGAATATGCTTTTTCATTTGACGCGCGTTCTACCATTCCACGTACGATCCTGAACCGGTTCCAGATGAACGGTGGCGACTATCACGCTTATTTTAAAAAACCGATCAAGCTGACTGAGGAGATGCAGCATTATTCATTTAAATTTACAATGAAGGAGCAGTCAGACCCTGCGCCGAGACTCGTGTTCAACTGCGGATACGGCGGCAAAGCTGACAAGGGAATCGGAGAGCACCAGATCATTTTCGACAACATGCGTCTCGAGCTCGCGGATGACAGCAATGTCGTCGTGGCGAAGGAGGTCGATCCTACCGGCATCAGGGTAAACCAGGTCGGATTCCGTCCGGATGACGTTAAAACGGCTGTGTTTGCCGATGTGGCGATGGATCAGGATTCTTACTCGATCGTCGATGCAAAATCCGGCAAGGAGGTTTACACAGGAACGTTCGGTACTGCTACTGATAATCCAAATGCAGGAGAGACCGATCGTGTTGTTGATTTCTCGGATTTCAAAACACCGGGAACATACAAGATCAAAACGCCTGACGGAGCTGAGTCACCTAAATTCAAGATAGCAAAAAATGTATATGACAATTTATTGAAAAAAGCAGTAAAATTCCTTTATCTGCAGCGCTGCGGAGAGGAACTTGATGAAAAATATGCCGGAAAATATGCACATAAAAAATGCCACACGGAGACGGCTCATCTGTATTGGGATTATGACACGACGATTGATGTGTCAGGCGGCTGGCACGACGCGGGCGACTATGGCCGTTACGTCGTTGCGGGAGCCAAGGCGGCAGCGGATGTCCTATACGCATATGAATCATATTCCGGAAAAAGGATCATCGATGATGTCGGTACTCCGCAGAGCGGTGACGGTGTTGATGATCTGTTGCAGGAGGCAAAATATGAGCTCGACTGGATGCTGAAAATGCAGTATGACGAGGGCAAGGTTTATCACAAGGTTACCTGCAAGAATTTCCCGTCAACGGTATTTCCGGAGGAGGAGACCGACGACCTGGTTGTATGCTTTACATCTACACCGGCGATTGCCGATTTTACCGCGATAATGGCGTTGGCAGCGAGAATCTACGGCGGAACTAAAAATGCTGAATTTAAAAAGGCGGCAAAGCGTTATCTGAAGGCGGCTAAAAAATCATGGAAATACCTGAAGACTCATCCGGACGCCATAAATTATTCCAATCCGTCCGATGTTGTGACGGGCGAGTATCCCGATCCTGAGGATGGTGATGAGAGATTCTGGGCGGCAGCGGAGATGTACAGGACAACCGGCGATGAGAGCATAACCGGAGTTCTAGGGGATTATATCGCGGACGGCTCCGATGTTACGGGACTCGGCTGGCAGAAAATCGGTTTCTACGGAACCTATTCCCTGCTGATGAATCCGAAATTTACAATGCAATCCAACAACAATGTCAAGGCTCTGTATGATCTGTTGGATGAAAAAGTTGAAAAAACGGCAGCCGGAGCGGATGCCAATCCATACGCGGTTGATCGCTCGGATGATTATGAGTGGGGTTCGAATCTCGGCATTGCGAACGACGGTGTACTGTTCTATATGGCAGATATGATTGACGGAAGCAATGAGAGAAATACATATGCGCAGAGACAGCTGTCATACCTGCTGGGTGAGAATGCGACGGGATATTGTTTTGTGACCGGTTTCGGCAGCCAGAGTCCTGAGCATCCGCATCACCGCATCTCACAGGTGGTAGGAAAGGCTATTCCGGGCATGCTCGTCGGAGGGCCGGATTCGTCTCTCGAGGATCCGTTTGCGAAGACAGTATTAGAGGGCAAGCCACCGGCAAAATGCTATGCTGATTCCGACCAGAGTTATTCGACAAACGAGGTGACGATCTATTGGAACTCACCGTTGATACTGCTTCTGGCGGGGCTGATGAAATAGGGAATAGATAAATATTCCTTGACATATCGATGAAAAGATGTTAAAATACCTTTTGTTATCGCGAAATGTCGTGAAAACATTCGATATTTCGCGATAATTGGGGCATTAGCTCAGGTGGTAGAGCACTTGACTTTTAATCAAGTTGTCCGGGGTTCGAGTCCCCGATGCCTCATGCAAACAGAAAAAGAGTGCAGACGAAGCTGCACTTTTTTTATATCATTGATATTTCGCCAGTACCCGCCTCAGCGCCTCGACGACACCGTCCTTGCGAGGGTTATCAGAGTTTTCGACCTCCTCGATCAGTTCGGATACACGGGATGGCTCGTCCATTGCCAGATAAACCTCGGCCAACCCGGTGTAATCGTTCAGTTTGACAGAACCGCATTTCAGGGCGGAACGATAGGTCTCCACGGCGAGCTCATGCATTTCTCGCCGCTCATATGCGCGTGCGAGGTTGGTCATCAGCAGTAAAAATGAACTGTAATTGCTGTCGTAGTCGGACAATGTTTTAAAATTACCGATACCATATGCTAATTTCAGGTCGGTGTTGGTGTATTCGGACAGGTCGACCATCGGCTCACGGATGAGCGCGGTCAGTTCCTTTATGTATGATGAGATATCGTCCCCGTCGGCAATGAGACCCTCCGGAGGTTTCGGTATTACTGTTTCGTCAAAAGACAGCAGCGGCAGGTTTGAGATATCCTGTTTGGGAGCGTGGTTAGCCGCTTCCTCTCTCGCCCAGAAAGCGTCCTCGACCTTCTGGGCTTCGCGTGAGGACTTTTTCATCTCGTACTGTGTCCATGCGATGAAAATGATGAATATAATTATAAAAACAGGAACAGTTATCATTATGATTTCCTCTATTGAATGATTGCTGCGTAAAAATACAGTTACAGAATTGATCGTGCGGAACAATTTGTTTCGTTATTTAGTGAAAGGAGGTTCCGATGTTAAAACGTAAAAAGCAACGCTGGATTGCTGCGATCATCTGCGTCGTAGTTATTTTAGCCATGGTAGCAGGTTTGATTGCAACCATCGCGGGTACGTGAGAAAAAACCGCAGCCTGATACAAGGATCAAAAACCTACGTCCGGGTTGCTGCAAATCGCACTTTTTCCCAAAATAATAGGTATAAAATGTTGCCTTTTTTTCTAAATTGTGTTATAATGTACAAATTATATACAATATATTGTAAACTATTTTGAGAAAAATGGCAAGAGGTGTTTTTATGAACGAACGAAAAAGGCCACATTATCTCGCGGCACTCCTCGTCATTCTGATCATGGCGATGATGATCGCGTCATATGTGATGATTTTTTTCATGCAGAACAAACCTGATCCGAACCTGATCATCAATGGTGTATATGTCGAGAATATCGATATCGGCGGGATGACGGCCGAGCAGGCGCAATCCGTAATTGATAATTTCGCATCCGGGAGGATCAATCGAAACCTGTATATTGATGTCAGCGGCAATATGGTTGAAACGCCAATGTCTGAACTCGAATACCGTTTGGAGGAGAACGATGTTGTCGAGCAGGCAATGCGTTTAGGCAAGGACGGAGATTTGTTTTCAAATTTCAGAGAGGTAAAACGGATAGAGGAGGAGCATGTAAATTATTCCCTGACATTTACCTATTCTGAGGCTAAACTGACTAAATTTGTCAAGAAAAAGTGCGGCAAAAAGACTAAAAAGCCTGTGGATGCGACCGTTCGTCTCGAGGATGACACAATTAAATACACCAAGGCTAAAACCGGTTTGTCAGTCGATGTGGACGCGACAGTTGCGGCTGTTCGTGAGCAGATTGACAACACACCGACAGGTGATATTTCCGCAGTGGCTATAACGACTGTCAAGGAACCGGCAGTTACTGATGAAATGGCGCGTCGATGCAAGGACAAAATAGGATCTTTTTCTACAGAGTACACGTCGAGTAATGTTACCCGTTCGAAAAATCTTGCGAATGCCGCCAGATTGATCAACGGAAGCGTTGTTATGCCGGGAGAAACTTTTTCCGTACATGACACAATATCCCCGTTGACTGAGGAGAATGGTTATTATAGCGCTCCATCATACAGCAAGGGTGAGGTTGTAGACTCCATAGGCGGAGGCGTATGCCAGGTTTCCACGACTCTGTATAACGCAGTATTGCGCGCGGAGCTGGAGATTGTGGCGAGATACCCGCATTCCATGGTCGTCAGCTATGTCAAGCCGTCGATGGATGCCGCAATTGCCGGTGATTACAAGGATTTTAAGTTCAGGAACGACTCGGAGGTTCCGATTCTGATCCGGGGTGAAGCAGGCGGAGGAACTATCTGGTTCACTGTTTACGGCGCTGAAACACGGAGTCCGGATCGCACGGTTGAGTTTGTTTCCGAGGTTCTGAAAACTATTGAACCGGGCGAGGATATAGTCACATTTGATCCCACAAAACCACCAACGTATATGCAGGTGACACAGAGCGCGCATATCGGATATGAGGCGGTTTTGTGGAAAATAGTTACCGAGAACGGGGAGACCACGAAAAAACAGATAAATACCAGCTCATACAAAGCGGTGCCGCGGTATGTAACCAAGGGTTCGGGAGAACCTGTTGCAACTAAAAAACCCGCGAAAACCGACGAGACAGAGGATGAGCCGGAGACTGAGGAAGAACCATCGGAGGATGAGCAGACAGAGTGACAGCAGATTATCTGTGGATTTGTGCTGCAAGAGAGGATATTGAAATGGGGAATGAGGACCATATATTGGAGATCGGTCGTGTTAACGAGCGTGTCATGCGGCGATCCGTGTTCAATCATCTGACAGTAAAACGCCCAGAGGTGCTGATCCATCTCGGAGTAGGTGAGGATTGTTCCGCTATCGAGGCTGGTGATGATGAAGCGTTTGTATTTACCATTGATCCGATGGCGGGAGCGGTAGACGAGGTCGGCAAGATCGCATTCCAGATCGCGGCGAATGACGTGGCTGCAGCAGGCGCAAAAATGATAGGACTGTTGGTTGACATTGCGTTGCCCATAGGCAGTAAGGAATCCGACCTGAGGCGTATTATTTCTGATATTTCAACGCTTTCTGAACACTACAATGTCGAGGTGCTTGCCGGAGATACGATTGTAACCGATGCTGTTAACAAACCTTTGCTTTCCGTAACGGGTGTCGGTAAGGCCAACCGCGATGAACTTCTGGCTCCATCGGGACTTTCTCCCGGCGACGAACTCGTGATCACGAAATGGATAGGTCTCGAGGGAACAGCCATACTGGCCTCTGAGAAACGTGATTTTCTGAAGGAAAGGCTTCCGGCTGATATAGTTAATGCCGCCTTCGATTTTTCTGAGTTGATGAATGTCATGCCTGAGAGTGAGATTGCCCGTGAGGTCGGGGTGTCCGCCATGCATGATGTTACCGAGGGAGGGATTTTCGGAGCCCTGTGGGAGATGGGAGTCGCGTCCGGTGTCGGTTTTGAGGTGGATATAAACAAAATTCCGGTACGCCAGGAGACGATAGAAATCTGTGAGGTGTTTGACATCAATCCTTATATGTTGATGTCCAGCGGATCCATGCTGATTGGAACGCCAAAGGGAAATCTCCTTGTTGACATGCTGGAGAGCGCTGGCATTCACGCGTCTGTGATCGGTTATGTTATCGAGGGCGCCGACAGGATCGTTCGGAATGGTCTCGATAAACGCTATCTCGAGCCGTCGCGTTCGGATGAGTTGTACAAGGTGTTAAATAAAGCATAATGATAAAATGGAGGGAAATCGATGAGAGATAAAATACTCCAGAGCCTGTCTCGAAATGCCCGTCTGTCCTCGGAGGATTTGGCGGTCATGCTCGATTCATCGCCGGAGGAAATCCGGGAGATGATCCATGATATGGAGGAGGAGGGGATAATCTGCGGCTATCCGACTCTGATCAATTGGGATAAAACAGGAGACGAGCGCGTGACAGCCGTAATCGAGGTCAAGACTGCGCCTGAGCGTGGGCGGGGCTTTGACAAGATCGCAGCGCGAATTTACCAGTTTGACGAGGTCAAGGATGTCTATCTGATGAGCGGAAATTTTGACTTCACGGTGATAATAGACGGGAGCAGCATGAAGGAGGTTGCCCGTTTTGTCACGCAGAAATTAGCTCCCATGGAATCGGTCGTCAGCTGTGCGACTTATTTTGTCCTGAAAAAGTACAAGCAGCACGGAATCCCGCTTGAGAAGTTGAGGGATACCGACGAAAGGCAGTTGATAACACCATGAGAGAACCTTTATCACAAGCAGTACAGGGTTTGGCGCCCTCCGGAATCAGGCGATTTTTTGATCTTGCCAGCACGATGGATGATGTTATCTCCCTCGGTGTTGGCGAGCCGGATTTTGATACTCCCTGGCATATCCGCGAGGAGGGTATATACGCTCTGGAAAAAGGCCGTACTTTTTATACATCAAACGCCGGTTTGTCAGAGCTGCGGACGGAGATCACGAAATACCTGAAACGCCGATTCTCATTAGAATACAGTCCTGACGAGGTATTTATCACGGTCGGGGGCAGTGAGGCAATAGACATTGCTTTCCGGGTGATGCTCGATCCGGGCGACGAGGTGATAATACCGGAGCCGTGCTATGTTTCCTACCTGCCATGCGTGATCCTGGCCGGCGGAACACCTGTCAGATTGCCGCTGGATGCGGGGGATCAGTTCAAACTCACCGCGGAGAAATTGGAGTCTGCCATTACGGAGCGGACAAAAATGGTTGTTCTGCCGTTCCCGAACAATCCGACCGGCGCCGTGATGACTAAATACGAGCTGCAGGTTATAGCTGATATCGTGAAGAGGCATGATCTTTTTGTTCTTTCAGATGAGATATATGCCGAGCTGACCTACGGCGATGAGAGGCATACATCCATAGCGTCGCTTCCGGAGATGAAGGAGCGGACGGTTGTGATAAACGGCTTCTCAAAGGCATTTGCCATGACCGGCTGGCGTTTAGGATATGCGGCAGCGCCGGTTAAAATACTGAAACAGATGATCAAGATCCATCAGTATGTCATTATGTGCGCTCCGACCACCAGCCAGTATGCGGCGATCGAAGCCCTGAGAAACGGCGATTCGGATGTTGAAATGATGCGTGACAGCTATGATGAGAGGAGAAGGTTCCTTGTTCACGAACTGAATGGTATGGGGCTGACCTGTTTTGAGCCGCGCGGTGCTTTTTATGTATTCCCTGATATCAGGAGTACGGGGATGTCCAGTGAGGAATTTGCCACAAAATTGCTGAATGAACAGCGTGTTGCGGTGGTTCCGGGTACGGCGTTCGGCGACTGCGGAGAGGGATTCCTGCGCATCTCATACGCCTATTCTATCGAAAATTTGAAAATTGCCCTTGACAAGATAAAAGATTTTGTAGACACGAAGAAAAAAATGTGATATAATGGTAAAGCGGTAGTCTGATTTTAGGAAGCCACTGTCTGTACATAGCGGTTTTTCGATTATATAGAGTGATAACGGGATTGATGAGAGGAGCGGAAACCGTCCGAAGTCGCGACAGCGGCGAGGAATACGGTTTCGGCAACCGGACGGGTTCAGTCAGATAATCATACAGGATTAGAGGAGGACGGCGATATGGCAACACTCAACGCGGAACATATCAATCCGTTTCTGATGACGGCGAAGAAAATATTGCAGGATGTCTGCTTCGTGGAAGTTGCCATCCAGAAACCTATGCTCAAGGAGGCATCATTCGGCAAGGACGACTGGGTTATCATAGTCGGCGTTACCGGAGAGATGAGGGGTCAGGTTTTGATTGCCATGTCTGAGAAGAATGCCTGCGCAATTGCTTCCAAGATGTGTATGACCGAGATCAAGGAGATTGATGATTTTGCTTCATCGGCTCTGTCGGAGCTTGGAAACATGATCATGGGAAATGCTTCGACGGTGTTCTCTTCGTCAGGAATCGGTATTGACATCACACCGCCGACTCTGTCACACGGCGAGGTCAGTTTCACATCGAGCTACACTAAATCACTCTGTGTGCCGATGGTATTTGACGGTGGCGGCATCGACCTGTTCCTCGCGTTGAAACAGGAAAGTTGATAAACAGTCGCCTGGTTGCAGAAGGATCGAAAATAACAGGAGTTGTGTTATATCTCTTCCATGAACTGTTTTGTATGATACATTCGATGGCATCTGCATGTTCGAAATGTTCAGTACAGTAGTTCCATGGTTGCGACAACAGGATTCTGAATATGTTGAATATAGTATTATTGGAACCGGAGATTCCTCAGAATACCGGGAATATCGGACGCACGTGCGTAGCCATCGGAGCGTCGCTCCATCTGATCGAGCCCATGGGCTTCTCAGTTTCGGATAAGTGGGTGCGTCGTGCGGGATTAGATTATTGGGATCAGCTGAATGTCAGAGTGTATGACAGCTATCCCGATTTTTTGTTGCAAAATTTTCCTGACATGCCATCTGCAGGTCATGTTGCCGTGACAGATTCGTCTGCCTTGCTGAGCGACCATGCATCATCTGCTGAATTGACTGAAAATGGCGGTAAATCAATACAAGTCCCCCGCATCTACATGGCCACGACTAAATCCCGTCACATCTACACTGAACCATCCTATGAGCCTGACTGCTACATCATGTTTGGCAAGGAGAGCGCCGGAATTCCGGAGGAGATACTCGTCGACCATGGGGATACAACTATCCGGATTCCCATGATGGGCGACATCCGTTCGCTGAATCTCAGTAACTCCGTGGCGATAGTAGCCTACGAGGTCATGCGCCAGTGGGGGTTTGATGGCTTTACCACCGAGGGAGCGTTGCATCGGCTGGAGTGGATTGATTAATTCGTCTGAGATTTCGGCAGTCTGAACGTAAATGTCGAACCCGCGCCCTCGGTGCTGACGACATCTATGGTTTCCTTGTGCGCTGTGATTATTTCCTTGCAGATTGACAGTCCGAGACCGGTGCCTGTTTTGTCGCGACCGCGCGAGTGATCCGATTTATAGAAACGATCCCAGATGTTCCCGAGATCGTCCTTCGGGATGCCGATTCCGGAATCCCGCACCGAGATGAAAACCTTATCCTTTTTCACGGAGGTGCGGAGCAGTATCGTGGTGTGATCATAACTGAATTTTACCGCATTCTCTGTCAGGTTAAACAGAACCTGATGTATTTTTTCCGGATCACCGTCTACAAAAAGCGGTTCGTCAGAAGCCAACTCCGTTTTTATCGAAATATCCCGTTTGTCAGCGCGTCCGACTAACGCTCCCTGAACCTGCCGTATGGTATCATGGATGTCGAATGAATCAACGTTCAGCAGGATGTTGTCGCGGTCGTATGAATTCAGTTCTATAATCTGATTTGTCAGCTTCGTCAGGCGATCAGTTTCCGCTATCAGAATATCATAATAGTGATCTGCGTCCTCGGGCTGGATCAGTCCGTCCTTGAACGCCTGCAGGTACCCGTGGATGGAGGTCAGTGGCGAGCGGAAATCGTGGGAAATGCTGGAGAGGAACTTTCTCTGGTAATCATCAAATTTTCGGAGCTCCTGACCGAGTACATTCAGCGTTTCGGCCATCTCACCGTATTCGTCATTGGAGTGGATAATGATAGGCGGATTGTCGCGCCCTATCGCAAAATCCTTGCTGCCGTTGCGCAGTTTTCGCAAGGGAATAAAACAGAAAAAGAAAAGCCCGATATATGTCAGCAGCAACAGGCCAATCACAATAAAATAAACTGTCAGCAGGATGTTGTAATAATAGTCCGCGGTTGTGGTAATAAGGGTGTTTGAATATGCCATCACCAGATAACCGTGGAAGTTTTCACTGCGTCGCAGAGGCTCAGTAATGCACAGGCACGCCGTGCCGAGATATCCTCCGATGGTGTAATCGTAGGTTGCATCGTGGTGGAGAAATTCCGATTCCCCATGCTCTATGACATTGTAGTAGGGTTTTGTTTCAGCCCGGGCTGCCCCTTCAGTATCAAGGATGATATCGCCATTCTCGTTGATCAAAAGAATCTGGCAGGCCTCTGCTTTTGCCGCTACATCAAATAAAGATCTTTTTTGCTGGAGTGTGCTCTCGGTGTCGTCATCGCTGATGAGTCCGGAGCGTACCAGACGTTCTGCTGCCGAGTCAAGTGAGTTTGCGGTTTCCCCGGACACCTGACGGTAGATGTAGTTCCGTCCGACTGCAATCATAAAATAAAAAGAGACCATTACAATTACTAAATAAAAAGCAAGCAGTTTTTTAAAAAGTGTGGTCTTGCCGAAAATATGAATGCGACGTTTCTTCATTTGAAATCTGAAATCCTTTCATGGTGTAATCGCAATTCTCGTAGCTCGTTTAGCTCATCCGTTCTCTGATGATCCCGGTCTCGCGTTTAATCGCTCAAACCTATAGCCGATCCCCCAAATGGTAGCGATGGTATATTCCTCGTGTTCGCCGAGTTTTTCACGAAGTCGTTTGATATGCACGTCGACGGTTCGCGTTTCGGAAACATATTCGTAACCCCAGATCCGGTCTAAAAGCTGTTCGCGAGTGAATACCTGATTGGGATGAGAAACAAGAAAATACAAAAGCTCCAGTTCCTTAGGAGGCATATCGAGCATTTCTCCGTCCCGGGTGACTGTATAGTTTGTCTTGTTGACAGTCAGTCCGCCGCAGGTAACTGACTCGACATCGTCGGTCTTTTCGGGTTGCGAGACCATGTTTGAACCGTTTTCATAGCGCCGCAGCACAGCCTTGACGCGCGCGACCATTTCTTTGTTATCGAACGGTTTACTTATATAATCATCGGCGCCGAGTTCTAACCCTAACACCTTGTCAAACGTTTCTGTTTTTGCCGAAAGCATGATAACCGGAGTCAGATAATCCTTGCGAAGCTCACGGCAGACGGAGTAACCGTCCATTCCCGGCAGCATAATGTCGAGCAGGATCAGATCCGGTTTGAATTGTTTATTGATGGTGAGTGCGGTTTCGCCGTCTTCGGCAATACGGCACTCAAAAAACTCCTTTGTCAGGTAGAGTGACAACAAACTCGCGATGTTTTCATCGTCGTCAACAATCAGGATTTTTTTCTTGGTCATGACCATAGTTCCTTTCATCGTATTATTTAAAACAGCGGTACAATATAGTTACTTTCAGCATATACGGCTGTATTTCCATATTTTCGGTTATTTCTTGAATGTCGCTACTGTGGCGCCGTAACCGCCCTCGCCCTGTTCCCCGAGCCGATACTCCTCAATGATGGGGCTTCGTTTCAGGTGATCATGAACAGCTGCGCGCAATGCTCCGGTCCCCATCCCGTGAATGATCCGGACTGAGCTAAGCTTTGCCAGATAAGCATCGTCGAGATATTTTTCAAGCATGGGGATTGCCTCCCCGACGGTTTTGCCGATCAGATTTATCTCCGTATGGACGTTCATTGCCTTGGATGACTTGATACTACCCGTATGCGCTAACTTTACCTCGCTGACTTTTTGTTTGCCGCCTGCTTCAATAAACTCAAGGTCATCGATTTTAACCTCTGTGCGGAGAATGCCGATTTGCACAAAGCATTTTCCGCGAACGGGAGTGGTGCTGATTGTTCCTTTCACGCCCATTGAATGAACCATCACTACATCACCGACGTTGAACTCTTCAGGTTTTTTACCGGGGGTGCGCGGTTTGGAGCTTTTTATCCCGGTATCTGCCAGGCCTTCATCCACGTTGTTTATCTCATCACGCAGACGCGAACGCTCCTGCTCCATTGCCCGGAGGGCCTCCGGATCATTCATCCATTTGTTATATTTTCTGATGGACTCGTCCGCTACTTTTTTTGCGCGATCCAGGATCTCTCTTGCCTCCTCGTTGGCGCGACGGAGAATTTTGTCACGGGACTGGTTCAGACGTTCTTCTTTTTCCTCTAATTTTTTCTTGTGAGATTCCGCATTCTCACGGAATCGGACAGCCTTCTCGCGTTCACGCTCAGCTGTCAGACGTGTGGATTCCAGATCCTGAACAACATCCTCAAAGCTTTTTTCATCGTCTCCTATCCGGCGTTTCGCGTCCTTTATTATTGCACCGGACAGCCCCAATTTTGAGGAGATCGCAAATGCGTTGCTTTTTCCCGGAATACCGACAAGCAGTCTGTATGTCGGACTCAGCGTGTTTACATCGAATTCGCAGGACGCGTTCTCAACGCCATCCTCCTGCAGGGCATATAATTTTAATTCGCTGTAGTGGGTGGTTGCCATTGCGGTAACATGCCTGCTGCGCAGATGGTCAAGGATCGCGATTGCAAGTGCAGCGCCCTCCACAGGATCGGTTCCCGCGCCGAGCTCGTCAAACAAAACGAGGGCGCGGTCGGTTGCTTTTTTCAAAATATAAACAGTGTTTGTCATGTGTGATGAAAAAGTACTGAGCGACTGCTCGATGCTCTGTTCGTCTCCGATATCGGCAAAAACCTCGTCGTACACGCGCAGGTGTGAGCGGTCATTTGCTGGAATGTGGAGCCCGGCCTGCCCCATGAGAGTGAGCAGCCCGACGGTTTTGAGAGTGACGGTTTTTCCGCCTGTATTCGGTCCGGTAATAACGAGCAGATCATAGTCCCTGCCCAATGAAACATCAATCGGGACCACCTGTTTCGGATCGATCAGGGGATGGCGCCCCTGGCGGATTTGTATATATTTTCCCTGAAAAAGCGGCTCGCTCGCGTGCATTTTTTTGGAAAGATTACCCTTTGCAAATATGAAATCCAGATCGGCCAACAGCAGAAAGTCATTCTCAATACTGTCGGCATACGGTTCGACAAGGTTGCTTAAGCCCGCGAGTATGCGTTCAATCTCTGTTTGTTCCCTGGCGAGCCAGCCGTTCAATTCGTTGTTCAGATTGACGACGGATAATGGTTCTATGAAAAAGGTTGAGCCGGTTGAACTCTGGTCGTGGATCATGCCGGGGAATGAGCTTTTGTACTCACTGCGGACGGGGAGGCAGTAGCGTCCGCCACGCATTGTTACCAGCGTCTCGCGAAGCATTGAGCCGGATTCAGCGATAGTTTTGTTCAACTGTTCGCGTATTCTCGAGTCCATTCCGCGAATGGTCCTGCGGATGGAAGCGAGTTCCGGGCTTGCATCATCGGCGACCTCATCGGGACCGGGAAGACATCTGTTTATCTCGGCACGTAATTCCGGCACGTCGACAAGGGACGCAAACATCCCTGACAGGACATCCGAACCGTTATGGATTGATGCAGTATTATCCGTGTGGGGCACAGGAGAGTTCTTTTGCGATTCATCCGCGCGATTGCTTAACTTTTTATCAGACGCTATCGCATCGCGCGTGATCTCTAACAGACGGCATATGGAGAGCAGTTCACCGATGCCGAGAGAGCTGCCCTTTTTCAGGGGAAGGAGTGACGGACGTGGGTCACGCAGTCCGTGAAAACGGGGTTTGTCATCACGCAGGATCCTCCCTAGGGCAGCGGTGGTCTGCGCCTGCCATTCGATTATTTTGTTCCGGTTTGAGGAGGGTTTCAGATGGCGGATGCGTTCTTTCGCGGCATCACAATCAGCCTCTCCCGTGAGCCGGGCGAGGATTTTGTCAAATTCAAGTGTTTTCAGAACCTTTTTATTCATACTGACAGAATAACCCATTTTTCACAATTTTTCAAGTAAAAGTCTTTTCAAAATCAAAAAAATGTGGTAGAATGACTATATCTGTCATGAAATACTCAGGAGGCTGCAATGAAGGATCACGGAAATATTGCTATATTGCTCAGCATAACTTTGATAATCGGCCTGATCACACCAATCCGGTGGGACGATGGGATTTCGCGCGCTGCGACGCCGGAACTCAGCAGATCCGGGATGTCCGTACGTGTCGGTGAGGGCAAGGTTCTCAAGATGAAAAACACTGCGATGGCAGTGACATGGTCCGTCAAATCCGGAAAAGAATATATCAGTTTAAAGAAAAAGAAGAAAAAGCAGGTAACGGTGTATGGCAAGGCAGTCGGAAATGCCGTTGTCAAGGCGGTTATCACATACTCCGCAAAGGACAAAAAGACCTACACCTGCAAGGTTGTTGTTCGCAAGGAACTGTGGCAATGTCCGGTATGCGGAACCATGAATGATGGTATGTATTGTGAAAACTGTGGCCAGCCCAAACCCGGTACAACTCCGGAGCCCAGTCCGACTCCTGTTCCGACGCCTACTCCGACAGGCGCCATAGTCAGTACATACACGCCGATACCTACTTCGACGCCGAGACCGGGGACCACAGTGTCACCCGGAGTATCAGCTTCGCCATCGGGGACGCCGTGGCCGACGTTTACACCCGCTCCGACACAGAGCCCGACTCCGACGCCCGTAGGTCCGGACGTGATTTCGGATAAAAACATGGTGATGCTCATCAATAACATTCCTATCTCAATGACGTTGTACGCAAATTCGTCAGCGGTTACTTTTTATCAGAGAATATCAAATGATACATCGGGCGCATATACCGGATTGAATTTAGAGCCGGTCGGAAGCAATGAGTTCGCGGTCGCCCTGCCGAGTTCCATACCGAATTATCTGTCTGAATCAAAATCCGTTGAGGAGGGCGAATTATTCCTATACGGAACAAACTGGCTGAAGTTGTCAACGTCCGCGCATTCCGCATCAATAACGCCGACTCGTATAGCGAAACCCCGTACGACGGAGGATAAGGAAAACCTGAAATTTGCGCTGACCACCATGATCGGCGGCAGAGTTACGGTAACATTCAAATACAAAATATAAGGAGGGGCCTATGATCTGTCCTAAATGTAATCAGCAAATTCCCGATGGGAGTAAATTCTGCCAGATGTGCGGAACGAATCTGTCTGAGTATGTACAACCGGTGAGTGAGCCGGAACAGCCCACGCCGGAGCCGTATGTACATGAGTCTGCAGGAGAGCCGGTGCAGCCCACGCCGGAGCCGTATGTGAGTGAGCCTGCGAGTGAGCCGGAACAGCCCACGCCGGAGCCGTATGTAAATGAGCCTGCAGGAGAGCCGGTGCAGCCGGGACCGAATCCGTATGTTCAGCCGAATCCGTATCCTGCAAACGGTATGGGATATGCGCCCAACATGCCTGAAACCAAGGTAAAAAAGGGACTGCCGAAACCCGCTTTGTTCGGAATCATCGGAGGCGGAATCTTTTTATTCGCGGCGATAGTCACTCTCCTGATTGTCTTTTTAGTGGTTAATAAAACGATGAAATTTAACCTGCAGTCATATACCACGGTAGAGTATTCCGGCGTTAACGGACAGGGGACGGTTTCCGCGAGGATAGATGATGGCAGGCTGTCCAT
>JAGABX010000034.1 GCA_017614395.1 Eubacterium sp. | reverse complement strand
GGCACTCTACGCCATATCGTCTTATTATGAGGCTTCAGGTGATGAAAAAGCGCTGATGCGCGCTATGGACATTTATGACCTGCTGGAGCAGGAGATGCACGATGAATATGGTTATAAAGAGTCGTTTACGCGTGATTTTCGTTGGGCCGAGAACGAAAAACTGTCAGAGAATGGTGTAGAAGCGGCTAAAACAATGAATACAAACCTTCATGTTTTGGAGGCATACACGGAACTCTATCGTGTCAGTGGGAATCCGCAGGTTGAGGACAAGATCCGTGCATTGCTGGATCTTTTTGCGGAGAAAATTTATGATCCTTTCAGACATCGGCTTAATGTGTTTTTTGACGAGCAGTTTCACCCGATTATCGATCTTCATTCGTTTGGGCATGATATTGAGGCATCGTGGCTTTTGGATCGCTCGATAGAAGTTCTCAATGACAGCGGATATGGAGCCAAGATGGCGCCTATTGCTTCCGATCTTGTGAATACCATTTATGAATATGCAATGGATCCTATTAAAACATCAGTATTTATGGAAGCGGAAAACGGCGTAATCCGCAGGAACCGTAACTGGTGGACGCAATGTGAGGCGGTTGTCGGATTCTACAACGCTTACCAGAAGGATGAAACCAAGGTGGAGTATCTCAAAGCAACTGAGGACATCTGGGGTTTCATTAAAAACTATATGATTGACAAGCGTATTGGTGCTGAGTGGATCCAGGAACTGGATGCTGCCGGTAATCCGATAACATCATTGCCGATTGTCGGAATATGGAAATGTCCGTATCACAGCACGCGCATGTGCCTTGAGATGATTAAGAGAGCAAAAAAGAGCTCAACTGATTTTGAATTGCCACCGCTTGACTTTTTCTAGAATCTACATTAAAAACAAATAGATATAATATACAGGAGGGATTTGATCATGAAATTCGGTTATTTCGATGACGCCAACAAGGAGTATGTCATCACGACACCCAAAACACCGTTGCCGTGGATTAACTATTTAGGGAGCAATTCCTTTTTCTCGTTGATCTCAAACACCGCAGGGGGTTACAGTTTTTACAAGGATGCTAAACTCCTTCGTCTGACCCGTTACCGGTACAACAACATTCCGAATGATGAGGGCGGCCGTTATTATTATATTAAGGATGGCAAGGATGTATGGTCACCGGGCTGGCAGCCGGTTCGCGCTGAACTCGACTCCTATGAGTGTCGTCACGGAATGGGATATACGCGGATTACCGGTTCTAACCATGGTTTGGAAGCATCCATGCTTGCGTTCGTTCCTGTTAACGATACTTGTGAGATCAACAGGTTGACGCTGACAAATAAAAGCGACACAGATAAGAGTATAACACTTTTTTCCTATATAGAGTTCTGTACATGGAACGCTATGGATGACATGACGAATTTCCAGAGAAACTTAAATACCGGCGAGGTAGAGGTGGTAGGATCGGCTATATACCACAAGACCGAGTATCGTGAGCGTCGTAACCACTATGCCGTATATAGCGTAAATGCCGATATTGACGGATTTGATACCAGCCGTGATGAGTTCCTCGGTGCGTACCGTCCCGTATCGGATCCACAGGTTGTTGAGGAAGGACAGGCTCACAATTCCGTCGCATCCGGATGGTATCCGATCGGTTCACATCAGATCAATGTGAATCTGAAACCGGGAGAGAGCAAGACATTTATCTTTGTTTTAGGTTATTGCGAGAATCCTGTTGACGAGAAATTTGAAGCTCCGAACGTGATCAATAAAAAGCCTGCCAAGGCTCTGCTAGACAAGTATTCCACGGATGCAGGCGTAGATGCTGCGTTCAAGGAGCTGAATGATACATGGGATGGATTGCTTTCGAAGTTTACGGTGAAGTCTTCGGATGAGAAGCTGGATCGTATGGTCAACATCTGGAACCAGTATCAGTGCATGGTAACGTTTAATATGTCCAGATCTGCTTCTTATTATGAATCGGGTATCGGTCGAGGAATGGGCTTCCGTGATTCGAACCAGGATCTGCTTGGATTTGTGCATCTGATTCCGGATCGTGCCAGAGAACGTATTATTGATATTGCATCAACTCAGTTTGAGGACGGCAGCGCTTATCATCAGTACCAGCCACTCACGAAAAAGGGCAATTCCGATATCGGCTCCGGCTTTAATGATGACCCGTTATGGCTCGTTGCCGGCGTAAGCGCATATCTTCGTGAGACAGGTGATCTCTCGATTCTGGATGAGAGTGTTCCGTATGATAATGATGAGAGCAAGGCAACATCGCTGTTCGAGCATTTGACAAGATCGATAGATTACATTATCAATCATAAGGGGCCGCATGATCTGCCTTTGATCGGTCGAGCTGACTGGAACGACTGCCTGAATCTTAACTGCTTCTCAAAGGAGCCCGGTGAATCCTTCCAGACCTTCGGACCGAGTGAAGGTCCGGTTGCGGAGTCTGTATTCATTGCGGGCATGTTTGTAAAATACGGAAATGAATATGCGGATATCTGCGATGCATTGGGAAAAACGGACGAGTCAGCGAGAGTTCGTGACGAGGTAGCCAAGATGACAGCCGCCATTGAGAAGGACGGCTGGGATGGAGAATGGTTTGTCCGCGCCTATGATGCCGAGGGTAAAAAGGTCGGTTCCAAGGAGTGCGAGGAGGGACAGATCTATATTGAGCCGCAGGGCTTCTGTGTATTGGCAGGCGTCGGTACGGAGAATGGTCTCGCAGAAAAAGCTTTGGATTCGGTAAAGGAAAAACTCGATACCAAATACGGAATCGTGATTTTGCAGCCGCCTTATACAAGATACATGCTGAACCTCGGAGAGATTTCATCATATCCGCCGGGGTACAAGGAGAATGCCGGAATATTCTGCCACAACAATCCCTGGGTTTCCTGCGCTGAAACGGTAATCGGACGTGGTGACAGAGCATTTGAGATTTATAAAAAGACTTGTCCGGCTTATCTTGAGGATATTTCGGAGATCCATGCAACCGAGCCTTACGTATATTCACAGATGATCGCGGGCAAGGACGCAAAATTCTTCGGTCAGGCGAAAAACAGCTGGCTGACCGGTACGGCGGCATGGACGTTTACCAACGTTTCACAGTACATTCTCGGTGTTTATCCGACGCTGAGCGGATTGTCTGTTGATCCTTGTGTTCCGAAGGGGTTTGGTGATTTCACGATGACACGTACCTATCGTGGAGTGAAGTACAACATCACTGTTGAGAACCCGAATAACGTCGAGAAGGGCGTTGCTGACCTGATCGTCGATGGCACCTCACTCGGCGCGACCACGGTTATTCCGTTTGATGCCTCGAAGACTGAGGTCGCAGTCACTGTTAAGATGGGATGATATAATAATAACTGAATGAATAGTCGGAGTCCCTTGTCTATGAAATCCACTCGGGCCACGTTCACGCGCTCCTCGCGAGCTCGTCGCGCTGCACTTCGCGGGAATGGCCCTCGTGTGATTCATAGACAAGGGACTCCTTGTTTCAGTTGCATTATTCAATTATCTTGTTGTTCTCAACGAACTGGTTTTGACGAAGGTCTCGTTTCTATACACAAAAACATCCACAAATGAATCTCGAGAATGCGGCTGTATATATGTTCGATAGACGATAGCTGATCAGAGGCGTAGGAATTATATACGAGCGAGGGGCATTCTCCCGGATATGCGAGACGAAAATCTATGATTTCCGTGGTCGAGCTTATCCGTAGCGAAGCGAAGGTGTGGAGCTCGACGAGCTCGCGAGGAGAGCGTGAACGTGCCCCGAGCGACCATATAAGTTCATGAGCCTCGGTTGCTGGTTAAATAGTTAAGTGGTATTGTTTCTGCGCCTCGGTTGTTACATAGTTAAAACAATTGTATTCTCATCCGCGAGCATCTCCGCCGGGATGTAGTTGGTATCGAGCGACTCGCCATTCAAGGTGAGCGAGGAAAAGCCGGTTTCACGGTGCTCCGGGTTATTGACAGTGATATGCAATTTTTTGCCGCGGAACACTTTTTCTATAGACAACGAATCCCACTCTGCCGGAATTGACGGCGCGAGCCGCAAACCGTTAGGATCCGGGCGCAGGCCGAGGATACCCTCGACACAACCGACCATTACCGTTGAGGCTGTGCCGGTCAGCCAGTGAACATGTGAACGTCCGTGTTTAGGCGAGGCTTTGCCCTCTGTAAACTGCCCGAAACAATATGGCTCAATAGTGCGGATTTCAGCCTGCTCGTTCTGCGCAGCCGGATTGTTCTCCATGAAATACTGAAATGCGCGATTTCCGTGTCCGAGCAGTGCCTCTGCCAGGATCAGCCAACCCTGTGACTGTGAGAATATGCCGGCATTTTCCTTGGTGCCGGGGTTGAACAGCACGGCCAGGGCACCGTCGAAAGCATGTGCGTGATAAGGCGGATCCATCAGGACTGCCCCATAATCGGTGTTCAGGCGCTCATACACCTGATTCATCGCTGACTCCGCCTGTGACTCCGATGCGAGACCGCTGATAACACCCCAGCTCTGCGGGTTCAGCCACATATTTGCCTCCGGATCGTTCCGATCCCCGATTCGTTCGCCGGTATCCTTGTATCCTCGCAGAAAACGGTCTTCGTTCCAACAGAGTTCCTGGACGAGTTCGCCGAAACGCTTCTGTTTCTGTTCCAATTCCGACTTGTAGGATAAATCTCCTCTTATTTCGGCGAAACGGATGAGGATAGTGAGTGCATAGTAGTACTGTTCAGCGACAAATGATGACTCACCCATTGCACCGAGACGCAAACAATCATTCCAGTCGGCGTGCAGTCCGGCGGGCATTCCGTGTGCGCCGAGGTGATTATCGGAAAAATCAATCGCGCGTTTCAAGTGCTCATAAACAGTGCCTTCGTCCTTGTTGGCAAATGGTATAACCTCGTCCAGATAAGCGGTGTCACCGGTTTCGGATATATATTTCCAAATGGTCGGGAACAGCCAGAGCGCGTCGTCTGCCCTGTATGCCGGATGTCCGGTTTCCTTGACGTATGACTCGTCCTCCGGTGTATCCTCATGACCGGGGTTGTGTGTATATTTTACCAAGGGCAGTCCGCCGCCGTGGTGAACCTGGGCAGACAGCATGAATGTGATCATGTTTTTTGCCATGTCCGGACGGAGATGAATAACGCCCTGTATGTCCTGAACAGTGTCCCGGTATCCGTATCCGTTGCGTTCGCCGCAATATATAAAAGAAGCGGCACGGGACCAGATGAATGTCATAAAACAGTTGTACGGATGCCATGTGTTCATCATGGTGTTGAACTCATCACTGGGCGTCCTGATCTGCAGACCGTCGAAACGCGAATGCCAGTCGGAGATCAATTCGTTCAATTCGTCAGTGCAGATATCGGCTACTTTTTCATTATTATAATAAGAAACAACACTATCAGCCTCGTCCGGCCCTTTTCCGCCGAGGATGAATGCAATAACCTTTGTTTCTCCGGGAGAGAGTGAAATACCGGTAGCGAGTGCCCCGCAGCTGTTGGAGTTGTAGTTCAGTTCGTTTGAGAGACTGCCATCGGTAACGCCGACGGGATCGCTGTAATCATGCCCGTTGCCCAGGAATGAACTACGTTCGCCGCAATATGAGGACACAGGAGAACCGGCCAATCCGAAGAATCGCCATTTAACCTGTTTGTCGTCAACCTCGGTCTCCTTTGCGACGATGTCGAGGTTCCCGTTGACCTCCTGCATGATTTTGTTTTCGGAATACGAAGTTCGTGTGATAAACTGCGTATATTGGAGGTTTACCATATCATTCGAATAATATGGATCATTTGTAAATTCGGCGTAGCCGGTCAGCGTCAGATTTTTATCCGAAGCCGAACGGTTTGTTATCGAAACCTCCCAAACCTCGTAGGTTTTATTCAGGGGAACATAGAATGTTGAAACGCTGCGTATTCCGTCATAATCAGTAATGAAGCGGCTGTAGCCTGTTCCGTGTCGAACTACGGAGCGGTATTTCCCGTCATCAGCCGGCGCTATACCGGTTCCGTCGGGGCCGAGACTTACTGCCTCACCCTCGCCTGCCTCGGAAAAAGGTTTGCGAACGGGTTTCCATGAGGCCGACCAATAGTCAGCAGAGTCGTTGTTCCTAATATAAATATAGCGTCCGGGTGTGTCGGTGTTGTTGAAGTGGTATCGCAGGAGACGCCCCTTGGCGCCGGATTTCATGAAACTGTAGCCTCCGGCGTTGTTTGATATCAAAGCAGCATAGTCGGGCGATCCGAGATAGTTAATCCACGGAGTAGGCGTGTCCGGCCGTAAAATGACATATTCACGAGCTTCATTATCAAAAAAACCATATTTCATATAGCAACCTCCTCTTATTAGCCGTGGGACTGTTGCGGTTGAACGGAACAGCCATTCAGGCGTTTTTATCGTCAAAAATCATTGTATCATATAATCCATCATAAAAAAATGTACAATTTTTAAAAAATTTATCGACTTTTTCGTAAAAAATACACAAAAAATGAAAAAAAAGTGTTGCACCTGTGACAAAAGTGTGGTATGATACATATTGGGTTTTGAAAAAAGACCTAAAAAAAATATCAACCAGAAAGGCATGACCAGCCTTTCAACAACCAAATTTCATTAACAGGGAGGAATTCATTTATGAAGAGAAAATGGTTGGCAATCGCTCTTTCAATGGCACTGGCTGTTGGAATGCTCAGTGGTTGCGGAGACAGCAATGAAGAGGCTACAACAGCTCCGGCTGCCGATGAGGGTAGTTCAGATGCAGGTAGCGCAGACGCAGGTAGCGCAGACGCAGGTTCCGATGAGGGTAGTGCAGAGGAGCCGGCAGTTGAACTTCTTGAGGACGGCGGCGGAAAAGTTCTGAACATCTATGTTTGGAACGACGAGTGGAAGACTCGTTTCGAGAAATACTATCCGGATTACAAGGATGGTAAAGTAGGCGATGTAACAGTTAACTTTATCCAGAACGCAAACGAGGGCTCTAACTACCAGGATAAACTGGATGAGGCTCTCAGCAAGCAGGAAAGCGCATCCGCTGATGACAAGGTAGATATCTTCCTTGCAGAGGCAGACTACATTGACAAGTATAAGAGTGCTGCTGCAGACCTTGCAGTACCGGTTGAGCAGCTCGGTATCACAGATGCAGACATGGCTGAGATGTATGACTACACCAGACAGGCTGCTACTGATGAGAACGGTGTTCAGCGTGGTGTTTCATGGCAGGCATGTGCAGCCGGCATGATCTATCGTCGTTCAAAGGCTAAAAAGTACTTTGGTACAGATGATCCGGCTGAGGTTCAGAACTTCGTATCTGACTGGGATAAGTTCAAAGAGGCTTGCGAGAAGATCAGGACTGAGTCAAAGGGCAAAGAGTACATGCTTTTCGGTCCGGACGACATGCAGCGTATCTTCACAAACAACGACAGCACCAAGTTCGTAAATGATGGCGTTCTTGCTGCTACACCTGGTCTTAATGATTGGGCTGACACAATGAAAGAGTACTGTGATGCTGGTTATATCCAGGATCCGGCTGGTGGCCTTTGGTCAGAGGAGTGGGGCAAAGCTCAGTCTAACGACGGTAAAGTATTTGCCTTCTTCGGTCCGGCATGGTACATCTACTTCTGTATGACAGGTTACTCAGGAGCATCTCAGAAAGATGATGGTACTTGGGTACACAAAGATGGTAAGGATTCCTATGGTGACTGGGCACTCTGCCAGGGACCGCAGTCCTTCAACTGGGGCGGTACATGGATCCTTGCTGCAAAGGGTACAGACAATGCTGCACTTGTTGGCGATATCATGAAGAAGATGACCTGCGATCAGGATATCCTTTACAATATCTCCAAGGACAACCAGGACTATGTAAATGGTAAGGCTGCATGCGACAAGCTTATCGCTGATGGTATCACATCTGATTTCCTTGGCGGTCAGGATCTGATTTCTTCTCTGAAGGAAGCAGCTGAGGCAGTATCCATGACAAACCTTTCTCCGTATGATCAGCAGTGCATCGAGAACTCTCAGGCACAGTTCAAAGATTTCTTCACCGGCAAGGTTTCCAAGGAAGATGCTACGAAGAAATGGCAGGATGAGGTTATCAAGGCATTCCCGAACCTGACAGCAGGGTGATTAACCAAACATCTGTAATGCCAAAAATGCATTAAAATAGTATGGGGGCAGGCGTGTCCTGCCCCCATATTTAAACTCAAAAAAGGGAAAAGGGAAGGCACCGGGGTGGTGTTTTCTATCTAAACATTCTTGATTCGGGAGGCTTGTTGCGATGGCAAATAATTCTTCTGCAGCGGTCGCGGTAAGACAAAAAGGCAATAAGTTGAAATACGGGAAATGGGGTATAATCTTTATACTTCCGTTTTTTTGCGCCTATGCGTTATTCTCGTTTTATCCGCTGATTATGACATTCTACTACAGCTTCTTTACGAAGTTCAAGGATCCCATCCTTGTAACTAAGCAGGTAGTAAAATTTGTTGGATTTGATAATTATGTCAAGGCATTCACAGACAGTGATATGCTGAAGTATTTTGGAAATACATTTATTCTGTGGATTTTAGGTTTTATCCCACAGATTTTAGTATCATTACTTTTTGCTTCATGGTTTACGGACATTCGTCTGAGACTGAAGGGAACCGGAGTCATGAAGGTTGTTTTGTATCTGCCGAACATGCTGATGGCTTCATCAATTGCCGTATTGTTCGCAAAACTGTTCTCCACCACCGGTCCGATCAACAACATTCTTGGGATCGAATACAACTGGCTGGATGATGAATGGGGCATACGAATACTTGTCGCGGCGATTAACTTCCTAATGTGGACCGGTAATACAACAATACTGTTGATGGCCGGCATCATGGGAATTGATCCCGCGTTATATGAGGCGTCCGCCATCGACGGCGCCACAGCCGGACAGCAGTTCAGAAAAATTACCATGCCGATGCTGAAACCCATCATGCTGTATGTGCTCGTCACATCCATGATCGGTGGTTTGCAGATGTTCGATATACCAAACCTGATAGTTAAAAAGGGTGGTACGAACCAGGTGGCCTATACAGTCGTCATGGATATCAGTAACGGTATCTCCGGATCCGGTGACCAGGGTTTTGCCGGTGCCGAGTCCGTGATCCTGTTCTTTGTAGCCGGTATCATCGGAGCTGTTCTGTTCAAGACAATGGAGAGCGACGAGGATAAGGAACGGCGGAAAAATAAAAAGCGTGAGAAGGCGGAACGCAAAGCTCTCGCTGCAAAGGGGGTGTGATGAGACATGGCTGAAGATTTCAACGCAAACCTGACAGCGGAGGAAAAGAGAGGACATGCATTCCTCATCATTCGCCGCATTATCGCGTATATCGTGTTGATCGTTGTGTGCTTGATCTGTATTTTCCCGTTCATCACACTGATCATCAATATGACGAAGTCCCATGCGGAGTTGACGCGTGCGTTCAACCTGATCCCGGGAACTTCATTCATAACAAACTTTAAAAACGTAGTAAACGATGAGACGATCGCAATCGTGCGGGCACTCGGCAACTCACTTTTGATCGGTGCTTTGTCATGTATCATTACCGTTTATATTTCGTCTCTGACAGCATATGGATTGTATGCATATGAGTTCAAACTTAAAAAGGCTGCATACACATTCATCATGATCGTGCTGATGGTTCCGACGCAGGTATCTGCTCTCGGTTACGTAGAGATGGTTAAGAGCTGGGGATTCGAGAATGACAATTCCATTCCGGCCCTGATTTTCCCGGCCATCGCAGTTCCGGGTGTATTCTTCTTCATTCACCAGTATATGGAGAGTGCGTTGCCATTGGAGATCGTAGAGGCAGGCCGTATCGATGGAGGACATGAGTTCTACATTTTCAACTTCGTCGTTATGCCGATCCTGAAGCCGGCTATTGCCGTTCAGTTGATCTTCTCATTCGTGGCATCCTGGAATAACTACTTCCTTCCGCAGTTGTTGATGCAGAACACATCAAAAACAGCAACGTTGCCTCTGGCGGTTGCGGCCCTGAATGCCGCGGCGAATGACAACTTCGACTTAGGTAAGGTTTATATGGTGCTCGGTCTGGCCATCGTGCCTCTGATCATCGTGTATCTGTGCCTGTCAAAGTACATCATCCGTGGTATTGCGCTCGGTTCTGTGAAAGGATGATATGCGGTTATACCGTGTATGTTAATTGAAAGAAACAAAAAGGAGGTTCCCATTCGGGAGCCTCTTTTTTCTGTGCGAATAGCGAACGCATTATGATTTTTATGATTAATCTGATTTATAATATACCTAATTATCTTCTAAACGCTGTTCAAATACCGATACAGGGAGCGGTCTGTCGAAAAAGAATCCCTGAGCAAGATAACAGCCGTACTTTTTCAATAGATTGATCTGATCCTGGCTCTCTACTCCCTCAACTATACACTCCAGTCCCATTTCCTGTGCCATTGAAATAAGGTATTTTAACATGGTCAACAGTTTTGCGTCCGGATTATCCATGTCAGGCAGAAAACTTTTATCAATTTTCAGGACATTCCATGGGAGGTCGCGTATCAGGTTCATTGATGAATAACCGATTCCGAAATCATCAACGGAGGTGTTGATACCGGCTTCCTGCAGACCGAATACAATTTCCTTCAGATCATGAAAGTCAACATCAGTGGTCGTCTCAGTGAGTTCAACCTCAAACAGTTCGTGGGGGAGGCTGTATGAATCAATGATCTGCAACAAATTCTCAAGCAAATGAGATGTTCCGAGATGGCGGCGTGACAGGTTAACGGAAACCCTTACCGGCTTTTTTCCCTCATCTAACCATCTGCGCATGTCCCGACATACGTGATCGAGCATATAGAAATCGAGCCTGCATACGGCGGTTGTCTGTTCCAGGATGGGAATAAATGATTCCGGGATGATGATGTCGCCTTTGTGACGCCAGCGGCAGAGTGCTTCTGCGCCGATCATACTGTAGTTGTTCAGATTGATTTTTGGCTGGTAATATACGAGAAATTCCTCATCCTCGAGTGCTTTCGGAAAAAGTGACTCGATCATCTTTTTATGCTCCTGCATTTTGGTCAGTTTCGAGTCATAGTAAACCTGTGTAGTCAGATGGTCAAGTTTGGATTGAGCTGCTGCAGCGCTGACGTTGTCCATGACATCCGTGGCGCGCAGAATATCAGCAGGTATGAAAAAGTAGCCAGCATACGCAGATAGAAGGATTGCCTCTCCGGTAGCGTCGTCGTAAACCATGTGGACGCCTGAAATATGCTCCTCAACAACAGTTTGGAATGATTTGTGATAGAGAGCGATAAAATTATCACCGCCTATTCGGCATACATAGCCCGTGTCACCGATTTTGGTCTGAAGCATACGTACATATCGGCGCATGAGTTCTGAGGCTTTTTGCCTCCCTACCTGCAGGTTGACGGAAGCGAATCGCTGCATATTGAATCGGCAGGTATTATATCCGCCAATGGAATGGCTTTCAATCATCCGTGATACAGTTTGCAGGAAGAACGGAAGATTATAGGTGTCCATCTCCCTGTCGCGGAACATGAATTGCTCGGCTATGCGGCGTGAACGTTCGCGCTCGAGAGCTAAATGGATTAGATGACCAAATGCTATTCTGTATTCATCAGGAATGTCAGTATTGTTACCGCTATCATTATCATAAGGGATAAGCGTGTAGAGAACAGGGCTTCCTGAGGATGTTGTTTCGGAGACGGTTAATGCTTTCCCGCGATCTCCATCCTCGCTTTTTTTATAGAGAATGGACTGTTTCCCTCTGTTCATTTTACGATCGAGCATCGTATCATAGAACGTACTTTCGACACATGCGATTCCGAGCAACTCGCAGAGTTCATCAGGTTCACCGATAAACGGGATTTCTTCCTGAGGGGACATCTCTTTTGTCTGACCAGCGGCGTTTTCAGAATTGTTTGAAACCGGTTTCATGGAGATGCTTTCAATATATCTGTTAACGGCTGCAGAGTATTCAAGTGTATCCATATGAGTTGACTCCTTTTTTATTCTATAGATATAAGAAACGAAAAAGCGCTTGTGATTTTGCTTTTATGATAATTTCATATCGCCCGGCTTAACCCAACCAAGTTTTTTAACGCCGAGATGAATAAGGGGTGTCAGAACAGCGGGTAAAACAAATGATATCAATATCAGTCCTATCCAATCCATAGCGGTTATTGCGTTCTTGGTCCCTGCGGCAACATCGGAAACCCACCCGCTGTAAACACCTATCTGTCCGACAAATCCGCATGTGCCCATTCCGGATGAAACTGGAGCGCCGTTCATTTGTAAACCGAATACGCAAGTCGCTATAGGACCTGTTATCATGGAGGTCAGTATCGGCGCAATCCAAATACGAGGGTTTTTCACGATATTACCCATCTGTAACATAGATGTGCCGATGCCCTGAGAGATGAGTCCGCCCCAGCGGTTGTCGGAAAAAGAGATTATTGCGAATCCGATCATTTGAGCAGAACAACCTGCAACGGCAGCTCCTCCGGCAAGTCCGGTAAGCCCAAGCGCGGCGCATATTGCTGCAGAGGATATCGGCAATGTCAGCGCTATACCGACTATTGCGGATACCAGGATTCCCATCAGGAATGGTTGCAGCTCGGTAGCCCACATAACTACATCGCCAATCCACATTGCGGCGTGTCCTAAAGGAGGAGCTATCAACGCAGAGAGACCGATGCCTGCCCCGATGGTTACGAGCGGTGTTACCAGAATATCAACAGGAGTTGTTTTTGAAATCAGCTTGCCGATTTCGGTCGTCAGAATTGCTATTACCAAAACAGCGAGAGGACCTCCGGCTCCTCCGAGAGCATTGGCGGCGAACCCTGTGGTTATCAGTGAAAACAGAACGAGGGGAGGAGCCTGTAATGCATGAGCTATGGCAAGAGCCATAGCAGGACCGCTCATGGCAACTGCCAGCCCGCCGACAGTGTAGTCAGTACCTCCGATCGTTGCAACAGGAGCAGTCAGAAATCCTATAGAGAACTGTGTGCCTATTGTGTTGATTATTGTTCCTATCAGGAGAGAACAGAACAGTCCCTGTGCCATCGCTCCTAATGCGTCAATGCCATATCTTTTTAATGAGATTTCAATATTCTTTTTTTTAAGAAATTCCTTCATGATGCTAAATACTCCCTAAAAATAATAGAATTATAGTAAGAAATTACAAACAAGTAAATAGTATAAATGAGTAAATAAAAAGGCGTTACATATCAATAAATCGAGGAAAATGTGCAGTTACCACGTAAGCAGAACAATTTCTTCACCCGTGCTGGACTCTACCTGGATGTCCTTTGGCTTAAATTCGTTTTTGTTGAAAAACTCCATAGCCCGTTTGTTTTTGGTATAAACAGATACCTCTAATATTCCCATTTCGTCCTTGATCTTATCGAGGAGTTTTGATCCGATCCCCTGATCTCTGTGCCCTTCGGCAACATATATCGCTACCATTGCCTCCTCCATAGAGCCGACAAATCCGATAACATTTCCATCCTCCTCATACACGTATACGGAGGCGATGTTCAGAACACGCATAACCTCTTTGTAGTTTTTACTCCAATATTTTTTGGGCACAAATCCCTGTTCCTTAACATTGGATTGGAGCCAGATTTCCATCATGGCTTCTAACAGTTTTGAGGCGGACTTATCATTTGATTTAAATTTGCTGATTGCTCCGGCTGCTTTTTCCCGGCCGGAGCTTTTCTCAGAAGATGATTTCCCGGCAGCGGCTTTTGCCGCAGTTTTCTCAGCCGCAGCTTTCTCAGCCGCAGCTTTTTCAGTCGCAGCTTTTTCTGCCGCCGCCTTCTCTGCGGCCTCCTTCTCTTTTGCCTTTCGTTCTTCTTCTATTTGTTTGTTCAGTTTATCAACGAGTCTCGGATCTCCGATTTGCGCAATGACCTGCGCAACATTTCCTATATCTTTCGTAACGTCCTTTCCGCCCTCGAGCCGGTGTCCGGTGTTTTTAATCTCAACAAGGGGTATCGACAGCTTTTTACAGGCAGAGCGTAATGCTTTCATCTCAATATGTTTGTCATCGGTACCTGCGGCAACTCCGATTATGCGTCTGCCAGGTTTAAAAAAAGCGAATGTTGCGTCGAGCGGTGTGTAGATAATATGGTTAACATTATTTAAGGAAAGAGCTTCCTCTAACATCGGACCGATCACAGTGCCGACACTTTTTTCCGCAAAAACGACACGCTCATAATCGTCGAAAGAGATGTCTGACAGCCTTTTTGAAAGGGCTTTGACAGCCTGCTCGGAAAATGCGGTCAAGTCGTCTGAGTCGCGTACGCCGTAGTCATCTATGGGCACGATGTCATAGCCTGCATAACTGTATGAAACCCGTGTGTAGTAAAGCAAAGGGCAGTCAACGCTGTAGCGGACGCCGGGAAACAGCAACAAAATTCCGTGTTTCATCTTAACCCTCCTTCCGATTCTGCTCATAAGCATAAACATTGTATCAACAATTACATTATGTGTCAAATAAAATTTTATGCTTGCCATTTTCTTTATTTAGGTATAAAATATAAGACGTATGAAACTCTTATGATTTTTATCAGGAGAGGGGTGATGCTGTGGAGGAAATGGCTGAAAAACTGGTAGAGGAGCTTGAATGCGAGACTGTCTTTACCATACCGATCGGTGACGGTATTGCTGTATCGGAGTCGGTCGTAGTCACATGGATTATTATGGCGGTGTTGATTCTCGTATGCTTTTTGCTGACCAGACGTATGAAGGTTCGGGGAATCTCGAGACGCCAGGCTTTCATAGAGACTGTTGTTGTTAAACTGACTAATCTCACCGGGGATATGGTGGGAGAACGAGGACGAGGTTTGGCACCGTATCTTACCACAGTGCTGATTTACATTTCTTTTGCAAACATCTGTGGAATATTCGGATTTAAATCTCCGACGAAGGACATGAATGTAACGATAGCGCTGGCAGGAATGAGTATTATTCTGGTTCAGGCAGCCGGGATCTATTACCTCGGAGTGAAGGGCTGGCTGAAAAGCTTTACCCGTCCCGTTGGAGTGATATTGCCGTTCAATATTTTGGACATTCTGACCAGACCGCTGTCTCTGTGCATGCGATTGTTTGGTAACGTGCTCGGCGCATTTGTTATAATGAAATTGATCGAGATGGTTGTTCCGGTTGTTTTGCCGGCCGTGCTGAGCGTGTATTTCGATTTGTTTGACGGATTGCTTCAGGCATATGTATTTGTCTTCCTGACGTCGCTCTACATCAAGGAGGCGATCGAGGAGGAGGAAGAGGAAACGTCGAAGAAGAAAAAGAAAATCGGCAGGAGTGTTCGTGCCATAGCGGCGCAGATTCCTGAGAAAAAATCGGCGTAAGGTGTGATCGGAACGCGGCAGAAACGCGACCGGAACACGACTTGAAATAGAAATAACGGGATAACCCCGAAGTATAAATGAAAATATATGATTGGAGGAAAAAATTATGGGAACAATTGCAATCGGAGCAGCACTTGCGGTATTCGGCGCATGCATAGCCGGACTCGGAATCGGAATCGCCACATCAAAGGCTGTTGAATCTATTGCCAGGCAGCCGGAGGCGGAGTCCAAGATCATGAAAAACCTCGTGCTTGGCTGTGCGCTCGCTGAGGCAACGGCGATATATTGTTTCGTCATAGCGATATTGATTATCATGATGCTGGGTAAATAACACGAAAAGACAGCCGGCCGGGAATCAGTACCGGCGCAGGCTTATGCTTAGAAAGGCAGGATACGTATGCTGCGGATTGATTATAATCTGATATTCACGGTGATCAATCTTTTGGTGCTTTTTATCGGACTGCGGTTTGTTTTGTTCAAGCCCGTGAAAAAGATCCTCGATGAGCGTCAGGCCGAGGCTGACAAGGAATTTAATGAGGCTAAGGAAAAACAGGCTGAGGCAGACGCGCTCAAGGAAAAATACGATGCCTCCATTGCGTCTATTGAGGAGGATCGCAGGACTGTTATGAGCGAGGCCAGGACCAAGGCGGATGACGAGTACCAGAGGATAGTCGGTCATGCAGAGGATCAGGCGCGTGAGATAACTGATCGCGCCGTGATCGAGGCGGAGAATCAGAAAAAGAAAATCCTGAAGAGCGCTGAGGAGGAGATTGCCGACATGGTGGTTGCGGCTGCTGGCAAGGTGGCCGGATCAAAAGGCGGCGCTGACTTTGATCGCTCATTATATGATGAGTTTTTAGCAAAAAAATCGGAGGATGATTCATGACACAGGGGACGATAGATTACGCGTCGGAGCTGTTGAACATCCCCGACGCGAGAGAACTGACTGCAACGACATGGGACATCTGCGAGGCGGTCCCGGCCGTACGGGAGGAGTTGGCTGATGCATCAATCCCTATTGCGGTCAAGCATGTTGTGATCGACCGGATTTTCCCGGGTGGGATTCGCAACTTTCTCAAACTGCTATGTGACAATAACAATTTCGGATCGTTCGGTGAGATACGTGACCAGTTTTTGGAATTATTGAAAAAGCCTTCGCAGGTGGATTCCACAGCCGAACTGATCTATGTTACGCCGCCTACAGATGAGCAGCTGTTACAGATCAGGAGCTTTTTAGGTCGCGAGTTCCATAACGAGGACATGGAACTGCAGATGAAACAGGATTCATCACTGAAGAGCGGATTTATCATTCGCGTCGGCTCCAAGGAATTTGACTGGTCAGAGGCAGGACGTATTAAACAGTTGGAGGAGCGTCTTAACCGCGCGGTAACGTCGGCTCATTCCTATTCCGAGGACAGTATTATTTCAATTCTGCGTTCGACGATCGAGGAATTTGAGCTCACGGCAGCGGACAAGGAAATCGGAGTAGCCAACTGGGTAGGTGACGGAATTGTAAATGTTGATGGAATCGACCACGCAAATTACGGTGAAATTGTTATATTTGATTGTGGAGTAAAAGGCATGGTTCAGGATGTGCGCCGGGATGATATAGGTGTAGTCCTGTTTGGTCGTGATACTGAGATCCATGAGGGTTCACGTGTGGTTCGCACCGGCAAGATGGCGGGTGTTCCCGTGGGTGATGAGTATCTCGGGCGCGTTGTGGATGCCTTGGGTTCGCCTCTTGACGGAGGACCGGAGATAGACACGGACAACTACCGCCCCATTGAGATGAGAGCGCCGGGGATTGTGGAGAGAAAGTCGGTTTCTGTTCCTATGGAGACGGGAATTCTGTCCATAGATTCCATGTTCCCGATCGGGCGTGGACAGAGAGAATTGATAATCGGCGACCGGCAGACCGGAAAAACGTCGATTGCTGTTGATACTATCATCAATCAGAAAGGTAAGGACGCGATCTGTATATATGTTGCCATAGGTCAGAAATCTTCGACGGTTGCAAAACTCGTCGGTCGTTTGAAAAATGCCGGAGCTATGGATTATACCATTGTGGTTTCAGCGACGGCATCCGATCCTGCGCCGCTGCAATATATTGCACCGTATTCAGGAACTGCGCTTGCGGAGTATTTTATGTATCAGGGCAAGGATGTCCTGATCGTTTATGATGATTTGAGCAAGCACGCGGTTGCTTATCGCGCCATATCGCTCCTTCTTGAAAGGTCACCCGGGCGGGAGGCCTATCCCGGAGATGTATTCTATCTGCATTCGCGTTTGCTTGAGCGTTCGGCGAGACTCTCGCCCGAGGCCGGCGGCGGCTCCATCACGGCACTTCCGATCATAGAAACACAGGCCGGTGACGTGTCTGCTTATATTCCAACAAATGTTATTTCCATCACGGACGGTCAGATATATCTGGAGAGCCAGCTCTTTTTCTCGGGCCAGCGTCCGGCGGTCAATGTCGGTCTGTCCGTGTCACGTGTGGGTGGCGCGGCACAGCGAAAGGCAATGAAAAAGGCATCCGGGAGTGTCCGCATTGATTTGGCGCAGTACCGCGAGATGGAGGTGTTTACCCAGTTCTCGTCGGATTTGGATGATGCCACTAAAAAGCAGCTAGATCACGGCCGTTCACTTATGGAGCTGTTGAAACAGTCGCTTGGGCAGTCATTTTCCATGCCGGATCAGGTATTGATTCTGGTTGGAGCCAACAGTTACGTGTTCAGTGACTTGCCGGTGAACGAGGTGAAGACGTTCCGCGACAGGATGCTTAAATATTTTCACGATGAGCAAAGCGAGATTTTAACTGAGATCGAAACCTACATGGATCTGTCGGATGATCTTCGTGAGAGGATAGAGGGCGCTTTAATGAAATTCAAGGCGATCTACAAAGGAGAAAAAGAGAATGCCTAATACCAAGGAACTGCAAAACAGAATAGGCAGTATCCGTGATACGATGAAGATCACCAATGCCATGTACATGATCTCATCAATGAAACTGCGCAAGGCAAGGACAAAGCTGGAGAATACCGAGCCGTATTTTTTGGGTCTTCAGGCTGAAATCTCCAATATTCTTCTTCATATGCCGGATTTTTCCGACCGGTATTTTGATAATACCGAGGATGATGAGGATTCCGGACGCGAACGCAGGAAAGGTTACATCATTGTTGTCGGAGACAAGGGAATGGCCGGCGCATATAACCACAATGTGATCAAGGAGGCTCTGTTGCACATCGAACCTGATGACCATCTGTATGTTGTCGGTGAGGTCGGACGTCATGAGTTGAGGGAGGCCGGTTTTGATGTAGATACAGATTTCCTTTACTCTGCCAACAATCCTACGATGCACAGGGCGCGTGTGATTGCAGAGAATATCGTTGAACAGTACAAGAATAAACAGCTTGACGAGGTTCACCTCATATATACACACATGGTTAACTCCATGAAGTCGGAGGTCAGGATGGAAAGACTGCTTCCTCTGAAAACACATACCTTTTTAAAAGATGAACTGATAGAAAAAGCGATGCGTGAGCAGGGTGGGAAAACCCGTTCACAGATAGAGCAGGAGGCAGAGGACTGGTATCTGATTTATCCGGATCCACGCAAGGTTTTGGAGCATTTAGTATACAATTACGTAACAGGATATATATACGGAGTATTGGTTGAGGGTTCGGCAAGTGAGGAAAACGCCAGGATGATGGCCATGCAGGCTGCCACCGATAATGCGCGTGAGATGTTGGGAGAGCTATCCATACAGTATAACCGCGCCAGACAGGCTGCTATCACACAGGAAATCACGGAAGTCATCGCCGGTGCTAAGGCGCTAAAGAAAAAGAAGAAAAAAAGCCGGTGACAGATTGCGAAATACCACTACGATTTACTGCTCAACGGACAGATGAAAATGCGCCGGACTTAACCGGCGGCAGGAGGATAAAATGACAGAGTATACAGGGAAGATCATACAGGTATCAGGTCCTGTGGTGGATGTTGAATTTGCCGATGGACGCCTTCCGGCGATACGCTCGGCTCTTACGGTTGATGTCGATGATTCGACACGCGTGATGGAGGTCGCACAGCATATCGGACATGATGTAGTGCGCTGCATTATGCTGGCGGCAAGTGAGGGACTGGCCAGGGATATGGAGGTTGTATCCCATGATGAGGGCATCTCTGTGCCGGTCGGTGAGGCGACGCTGGGAAGGCTTTTTAATGTTCTCGGACAGCCGATTGACAACAAGGGCCCGATAGCTGATACCGAAATATGGTCTATCCACCGTGAACCGCCCGGATTTGAGGATCAGAGTCCTGTTGTAGAGATCCTGGAGACCGGCATCAAGGTTATTGATCTGCTCGCGCCCTACGCCAAGGGAGGCAAAATCGGTTTGTTCGGCGGAGCCGGTGTAGGAAAAACAGTGCTGATCCAGGAACTGATTCATAATATAGCAACTGAGAGCGGCGGGTATTCTATCTTTACGGGAGTCGGAGAGCGTTCCCGAGAGGGTAATGATCTCTGGACGGAGATGACCGAGTCGGGCGTTATCGAAAAAACCGCGCTTGTGTTCGGCCAGATGAATGAGCCGCCCGGAGCCCGTATGCGTGTTGCGGAAACAGGTCTCACTATGGCTGAGTATTTCCGTGATGTGCAGGGACGGGATGTATTGCTTTTTATTGACAATATTTTCCGTTTCATTCAGGCGGGTTCGGAGGTTTCGGCATTGCTCGGGCGCATGCCGTCCGCGGTGGGATATCAGCCTACACTTTCGAATGATCTTGGTGAACTGCAGGAAAGGATTGCTTCTACCAAAAAAGGGTCGGTCACATCCGTTCAGGCAGTTTATGTTCCTGCAGATGATTTCACGGATCCGGCGCCCGCCACGACCTTTTCCCATCTTGATGCGACCACCGTGCTTTCGCGTAAAATTGCTGAGCAGGGAATCTATCCCGCTGTTGATCCTTTGGAGTCATCGTCGCGCATCCTCGAGGCCGATGTAATAGGCGAGGAGCATTATAACATAGCCAGACGCGTACAGGAGGTTCTTCAGAAATACAAGGAATTGCAGGATATTATAGCAATTCTCGGTATGGAGGAGCTGTCTGATGAGGATAAACTTACTGTATATCGCGCGAGAAAACTGCAGAGATTCCTGTCGCAGCCGTTCCATGTGGCAGAGAATTTTACAGGTGTTCCCGGTGTGTTCGTTCCTCTCAGTGAGACCCTGCGCGGTTTCAGGATGATTTTGGACGGTGAACTTGATAATATGCCTGAAAATGCGTTTTTCAATGTGGGAACGATTGATGATGTACGGAAAAAGGCAAAGCTGCTGGCACCGTTGGCAAAGGAGACTGAACAGGGTGGAACACGGGTGCTTGAAACGGGCGATACGTCGGTTGTATGATC